>NZ_KV796465.1:0-4335 GCF_001809205.1 Staphylococcus sp. HMSC069E10
ATGATAAATTAGTGGTTAGCTATATTTTTTTACTTTGCAACAGAACCATAAGCTACATGGAAGATGACGGTTTTACAAGATTAGATTTAGCCTTTGATTTTGAAGATGATTTGAGTGACTACTATGCAATGTCTGATAAAGCAGTTAAGAAAACTATTTTTTATGGTCGTAATGGTAAGCCAGAAACAAAATATTTTGGCGTGAGAGATAGTAATAGATTTATTAGAATTTATAATAAAAAGCAAGAACGTAAAGATAATGCAGATGCTGAAGTTATGTCTGAACATTTATGGCGTGTAGAAATCGAACTTAAAAGAGATATGGTGGATTACTGGAATGATTGCTTTAGTGATTTACATATCTTGCAACCAGATTGGAAAACTATCCAACGCACTGCGGATAGAGCAATAGTTTTTATGTTATTGAGTGATGAAGAAGAATGGGGAAAGCTTCACAGAAATTCTAGAACAAAATATAAGAATTTGATAAAAGAAATTTCGCCAGTCGATTTAACGGACTTAATGAAATCGACTTTAAAAGCGAACGAAAAACAATTGCAAAAACAAATCGATTTTTGGCAACATGAATTTAAATTTTGGAAATAGTGTACATATTAATATTACTGAACAAAAATGATATATTTAAACTATTCTAATTTAGGAGGATTTTTTTATGAAGTGTCTATTTAAAAATTTGGGGAATTTATATGAGGTGAAAGAATAATTTACCCCTATAAACTTTAGTCACCTCAAGTAAAGAGGTAAAATTGTTTAGTTTATATAAAAAATTTAAAGGTTTGTTTTATAGCGTTTTATTTTGGCTTTGTATTCTTTCATTTTTTAGTGTATTAAATGAAATGGTTTTAAATGTTTCTTTACCTGATATTGCAAATCATTTTAATACTACTCCTGGAATTACAAACTGGGTAAACACTGCATATATGTTAACTTTTTCGATAGGAACAGCAGTATATGGAAAATTATCTGATTATATAAATATAAAAAAATTGTTAATTATTGGTATTAGTTTGAGCTGTCTTGGTTCATTGATTGCTTTTATTGGTCACAATCACTTTTTTATTTTGATTTTTGGTAGGTTAGTACAAGGAGTAGGATCTGCTGCATTCCCTTCACTGATTATGGTGGTTGTAGCTAGAAATATTACAAGAAAAAAACAAGGCAAAGCCTTTGGTTTTATAGGATCAATTGTAGCTTTAGGTGAAGGGTTAGGTCCTTCAATAGGGGGAATAATAGCACATTATATTCATTGGTCTTACCTACTTATACTTCCTATGATTACAATAGTAACTATACCTTTTCTTATTAAAGTAATGGTACCTGGTAAATCAACAAAAAATACATTAGATATCGTAGGTATTGTTTTAATGTCTATAAGTATTATATGTTTTATGTTATTTACGACAAATTATAATTGGACTTTTTTAATACTCTTCACAATCTTTTTTGTGATTTTTATTAAACATATTTCAAGAGTTTCTAACCCTTTTATTAATCCTAAACTAGGGAAAAACATTCCGTTTATGCTTGGTTTGTTTTCTGGTGGGCTAATATTTTCTATAGTAGCTGGTTTTATATCAATGGTGCCTTATATGATGAAAACTATTTATCATGTAAATGTAGCGACAATAGGTAATAGTGTTATTTTTCCTGGAACCATGAGTGTTATTGTTTTTGGTTATTTTGGTGGTTTTTTAGTGGATAGAAAAGGATCATTATTTGTTTTTATTTTAGGATCATTGTCTATCTCTATAAGTTTTTTAACTATTGCATTTTTTGTTGAGTTTAGTATGTGGTTGACTACTTTTATGTTTATATTTGTTATGGGCGGATTATCTTTTACTAAAACAGTTATATCAAAAATAGTATCAAGTAGTCTTTCTGAAGAAGAAGTTGCTTCTGGAATGAGTTTGCTAAATTTCACAAGTTTTTTATCAGAGGGAACAGGTATAGCAATTGTAGGAGGTTTATTGTCACTACAATTGATTAATCGTAAACTAGTTCTGGAATTTATAAATTATTCTTCTGGAGTGTATAGTAATATTCTTGTAGCCATGGCTATCCTTATTATTTTATGTTGTCTTTTGACGATTATTGTATTTAAACGTTCTGAAAAGCAGTTTGAATAGTTATATTATATTTTGGTTTAGAACTATGAGTGGCTAGCATTTTGCCACTCATTTTTTGCGTTAGCAAAAACAGGTTTAAGCCTCGCAGAGCACACGTATTAACGACTTATTAAAAATAAGTCTAGTGTGTTAGACTTAAACTATTAAATACACATGAAACCTTTGTGCTTAGGAGTGATTTTTATATGTCTTATTCCATTGTTAGAGTTTCAAAAGTTAAATCTGGAACAAATACAACGGGCATACAAAAACATGTTCAAAGAGAAAATAATAATTATGAAAATGAAGATATAGACCATAGTAAAACTTACTTAAATTATGATTTGGTAAATGCTAATAAACAGAATTTTAATAACTTGATTGATGAAAAAATCGAACAGAATTATACAGGCAAAAGAAAAATTAGAACAGACGCGATTAAACACATTGATGGTTTAATTACATCAGACAATGATTTCTTTGATAATCAAACGCCAGAAGATACAAAGCAGTTTTTTGAATATGCTAAAGAGTTTTTAGAACAAGAATACGGTAAAGATAATTTATTATATGCAACAGTTCACATGGACGAAAAAACACCACATATGCATTATGGCGTTGTTCCAATAACTGATGATGGTCGTTTAAGTGCTAAAGAAGTTGTAGGTAATAAAAAAGCTTTAACAGCGTTTCAAGATAGATTTAATGAGCATGTTAAACAACGAGGATATGATTTAGAACGTGGGCAATCAAGACAAGTAACAAATGCTAAACATGAGCAAATAAGTCAGTATAAACAAAAAACAGAATATCATAAGCAAGAATATGAACGTGAGAGCCAAAAAACAGACCATATAAAGCAAAAGAACGATAAATTAATGCAAGAGTACCAAAAATCGTTAAATACGCTTAAAAAGCCTATAAATGTTCCGTATGAGCAAGAAACTGAAAAAGTAGGTGGTTTATTTAGCAAAGAAATACAAGAAACTGGAAATGTTGTAATAAGCCAAAAAGATTTCAATGAATTTCAGAAACAGATAAAAGCTGCTCAAGATATTTCGGAAGATTACGAGTATATAAAGTCTGGTAGAGCCTTAGATGATAAAGATAAGGAAATACGAGAGAAAGATGATTTATTAAATAAAGCAGTTGAGCGTATTGAAAACGCAGACGATAATTTTAACCAACTTTACGAAAATGCAAAGCCACTTAAAGAGAATATAGAAATAGCGTTAAAGCTTTTAAAAATCTTACTAAAAGAGTTAGAACGAGTTTTAGGAAGAAATACCTTTGCGGAAAGAGTTAATAAGTTAACAGAAGATGAACCAAAACTAAATGGTTTAGCAGGAAACTTAGATAAAAAAATGAATCCAGAATTATATTCAGAACAGGAACAGCAACAAGAACAACAAAAGAATCAAAAACGAGATAGAGGTATGCACTTATAGAACATGCATTTATGCCGAGAAAACTTATTGGTTGGAATGGGCTATGTGTTAGCTAACTTGTTAGCGAGTTGGTTGGACTTGAATTGGGATTAATCCCAAGAAAGTACCAACTCAACAACACATAAAGCCCTGTAGGTTCCGACCAATAAGGAAATTGGAATAAAGCAATAAAAGGAGTTGAAGAAATGAAATTCAGAGAAGCCTTTGAGAATTTTATAACAAGTAAGTATGTACTTGGTGTTTTAGTAGTTTTAACTGTTTACCAGATAATACAAATGCTTAAATAAAAAAAGACTTGATCTGATTAGACCAAGTCTTTTGATAGTGTTATATTAATAACAAAATAAAAAGGAGTCGCTCACGCCCTGACCAAAGTTTGTGAACGACATCATTCAAAGAAAAAAACACTGAGTTGTTTTTATAATCTTGTATATTTAGATATTAAACGATATTTAAATATACATCAAGATATATATTTGGGTGAGCGATTCCTTAAACGAAATTGAGATTAAGGAGTCGATTTTTTATGTATAAAAACAATCATGCAAATCATTCAAATCATTTGGAAAATCACGATTTAGACAATTTTTCTAAAACCGGCTACTCTAATAGCCGGTTAAACCGACATAAAATGTCACTTGCTGCTCCAAAAATATCTTTTGATGCTATGACAATTGTTGGAAATCTTAATAAAACGAGTGTAGAACAACTGTCGAAATTTATGAGCATTGAGGTTCTGTTGCAAAGTAAAAAATATAGCTA
>NZ_KV796466.1:0-160030 GCF_001809205.1 Staphylococcus sp. HMSC069E10
TTTTGTTAGGAATTATGTCCCAGCCTCTTTGCATTCTATTTACTTAGCTTGACGTTGCTCTTCTTTGGCATGTACCATGTTCGCTACAAATTGATTAATTGGCGCATCGATATGATGTTCTGAACCTAAGCGAGCCACTGCTCCGTTAATGTAATCAATTTCAGTACGTCGATTATTATTAATCAAATCTTGATACATTGATGGGAAATGTGGACCTACTTTATCATTTAAATCGACAAGATAGTGATAGACTTCATCTGCATTTAAATGTACACCATCAACAGTAGCAACTTCTACTATCTCTTTAGTAATGTCATATACAAGTTTTCTTGCATATTCACTTTCATTTAATGTTGATAAACGACATTCTAAAATTGTACATAGCGCATTTGCTGTCCCATTTACACAAATCTTCTTCCAAATAGATTGTTGCAAGTCTTCACTTTTATGTGGATTGAGCTTCGCTTGTTCTAATAGATTATATATCACTTCAACATTATTCTGTCCCTCTGGCACAAGAGAACCTATCTCTACTGGACCACTACCCATTAAATGAGTATGTCCAGGTGATTCTAAGCCGGCCGTCCACGTAGTTACACCACGAACAATACGTGATTTATCTACATAATTTACAATACGTTCTTCATGTTTTAGACCATTCATTGTACAAACCATAATTGTTGTATCATGAATATGTGGCTGGATATGTGTTAGCATGCTCTCAAGTTGCATAGCTTTTGTAAATAAAAATACAATATCAAATTGAAGATCACTTGGTATTTTTGTATCTTGAT
The DNA here is from genome assembly GCF_001809205.1 of Staphylococcus sp. HMSC069E10. Taxonomy (NCBI): domain Bacteria; kingdom Bacillati; phylum Bacillota; class Bacilli; order Caryophanales; family Staphylococcaceae; genus Staphylococcus; species Staphylococcus sp. HMSC069E10. The sequence continues at coordinate 795 of NZ_KV796466.1, forward strand.
ACATAGGAATATTTAAATGATAGTCTTCTCCATTTATATCAATATGTAAACCTTCATGTTTTACAGCTGTTGCTTGTGGCTCCCAACCATCAATGAGTGTCACATCATTACCTTGGCGATATAACATTGCACCGAAACCACTTCCCAACGCTCCTGAACCAGCAATTGCTATTTTCATAATATTCGACTCCTTCTTTTAATATTATTTTTAAAATACTACTTTAATAAAGTATCGTCAATAATATAAACAGAATATTCTAAATAATTTGATAAATTTAGAACTTTTTTTATTTTTCAATAATTGACGTAGAAGTCATTATCCCCCTGTATAAGTACTCATTATTATGTTTACATTTATTCTTTTATTCAATATAAAAAATCTGAGGTACTCTATTCGCACCTCAGATTTAAATTTTATTAATATCCAGTTTTAATTAAGCACGTTTAGCTTTATTTGGAATTAAGAAGAAAATGACAAAGAAAGCAGTTAAAACGATGATGGCATTAAAGAGTACGCCCGCTAAACCACCAAGTTCTAAATTCATTTTCGCTGCACAAACACCATAAATCGTACTTGATAAAGCTACACCAAATGCATTTCCTAGTGATGAAGCCATTTTATACAATCCAGAGGCAACACCCACTTTATCATCTGGCGCTTGATCAACTGCTGTATCTGTAGATGGTGTGGCATACATACCAAGCCCAATACCAAATAGTAGGTAACCAATAATACTTGAAATAATATAAAACAAATTAGGTAAGAAGGTGAGGGATAAAAGTAGTAACCCTAAAAATGTAAATCCACTACCTATAAGCAATGGCTTTTTAGCACCTAATTTTTGTAATAGTTTTTCACCTACACGAATCATTACAAGCACTGCTACTAAATAAGTGATAGAGATTAAACCTGCTTGTAATGAAGTGAAACCTAAATGACTTTGGTAATATGTATTTACTACGATAAGCGTACCACCTGCTACTCCATTTAGCATGAAGTTTGAAAGTGTAGCACCACTATATCCTTTATTCTTAAATAAACTAAAATCAACAAGTGGGTTCTCAGTTTTAAATTCACGAAGAACAAAGAATATACCAGCAATTAAAAATATTCCAAATAACGATAGAATGACAGGTGATAATAATCCACGATCAGAAGCTTGTGTTACCATCACATTGACACTTAATAATGTAATAACTAATAAAATCAAACCTATAAAATCAAATTTTGAACCGCTATTGTCTGTATCCGTATCTGGTTCATTTTTTGTTTCTGGCGTGTGTTTAATTAAGAAAAATGAAAGTATTGACAAAGCAATAGAAATAATAAAAATCCATTGCCATCCTATTGTTGAAGCGATAAATCCACCGAACAATGAACATATTCCACTTCCGCCCCATGAGCCAATAGACCAAAAACTTAATGCACGTTGTCTTTCTTTTCCTATGTAATATTCATTAATTATCGCAAGAGTTGATGGCATAATGAATGCACCTGATAAACCTTGCAAAGCACGTCCAATCAGTAATAACCATGGAACTGGTGTAATAATCAATAATAATGAACCAATGATATTTAAGCCTAGTCCCAAATAAGTCATTTTGACGCGACCAAATTTATCAGCAACATCTCCAGCACCTACAATAAACAAACCAGAAAATAAGGCAGATAAGCTCACTGCAATATTAATGGTACCCAAATCGGTATTAAATGATGATTGTAGTGTTGGCACAATATTAAGTAACGATTGCGCAAACAACCAAAATGTTAATACACTAATAATAATTCCAACGAGTAACCGATTATCTCCCTTAAATTCTTTTGAAGACTCCATTATAAAAAAATTCCTCCTACCTTGCCCAAAAACTATATAATTTTAAACTACATTAAAATTTTATCATAGCTTACTATAATGGGATATAAAAATCTTTTTTTCTTTTTAAATATTATTTTCCAAAATAAATTATCATTTAATATAAATTAAGTGCTAAGTATTTATAAGTGAACATTTTAAACTATCAACTTTAAATTTTCCATACTATAATAAAAAGTGTAGTAAAAATTTTGAATTTTATTAATATACTTAATAGGTGCAAAAATGTTTAATTTATTTATTTTATTACTTGAACGTGTAGGCTTAATTATTATTATTGCTTACATTTTAATGAATATTAATCACTTCAAGACGATTATGAGTGCACGTGAAAAATTACGTGCTCAAATAGAACTCACCATCTTATTTTCATTATTCGCAATTATTTCTAACTTTACTGGAATTGAAATTGAGCATGGCAAAATTATTTCTAGTAATATTTACTATCATCTAAATAATGAAACGTCACTTGCGAATACACGGGTATTAACGATTGGAATGTCTGGTTTAATTGGTGGTCCTTTTGTAGCGATTATCGTTGGTATTATCTCGGGCTTATCACGAATCCTCATTGGTGGCGCAAATGCTTATATTTACCTATTTTCATCAGTCATCATTGCATTAATTTCTGGATTTTATGGATATCGCACCATGAGACATAATCGCTATCCAACTGTTTTAATAGGTGCCATGATTGGATTAATAAACGAAAGTATTCAGATGGCTTGTATTTTAATTTTTGCTGATGATGTTTCTAATGCTTGGGCATTGGTAAAATTTATTGCTTTACCGATGATATTAATTAATAGTATTGGAACTGCGTTATTTTTATCTATTATTCTGTCTACTTTAAAACAAGAAGAGCAAACACGTGCAATTCAAACTCATGACGTCCTTGAATTAGCAAACAAAACACTACCTTATTTTCGTTCAGGATTAAATGAAAAATCTGCTCGTCCTGTAGCTGAAATTATACTGAGGCTAATGAAAGTATCTGCTGTGGCAATTACTAATAAAACCGATATTTTAACACACGTAGGCGCGGGTAGTGATCATCATGTCGCTAAAAAAGAAATCATTACTAATTTATCTAAAGAAGTCATACGTACAGGCCAATTAAAAGAAGCCAATTCAAAAGAGGACATTGGATGTAATAATCCGAATTGTCCACTTCGAGAAGCTATCGTTGTGCCCTTAATGACGAATGGAAACGTCGCAGGTACTTTAAAATTTTATTTTACAGACTATAATCATATTACGACATCAACTAAACAACTTGCTCGGGGTTTAGCAGATATTTTTTCAAGTCAATTAGAATTGGGACTGGCCGAAACGCAAAGTAAATTATTACGAGATGCTGAAATTAAGTCTCTACAAGCTCAAGTTAATCCACACTTTTTCTTTAATGCGATTAACACCATTTCAGCACTTGTACGTATTGACAGTGAAAAAGCACGCAAGTTACTTTTGCAATTGAGTCAATTTTTCAGATCAAACTTACAAGGTGCGCGTAATAGCACGATTACTTTAGAAAAAGAATTACAACAAGTCAAAGCATATTTATCATTAGAGCAAGCACGTTTTCCAGATCGATTTACAATTAAATATCATATTGATGATGCCTATAAACAAGTATTAATTCCACCATTCATCATTCAAATTTTGGTGGAAAATGCAATTAAACACGCATTCAAACATCGACGAAAAGATAACATTGTTTGTGTAGACGTTCAATACAAAGAAGCCTCATTAAAACTATCAGTTAGTGATAATGGACATGGTATAGCGCCTGAAAAATTACCCTCACTTGGACAAATCAGTGTGGCTTCAGAAACTGGAACTGGTAGTGCACTAGAAAACTTAAATCGCCGTCTCACTGGTTTATATGGTTCTAATGCAAAATTACACTTTGATACATCTAAGCACGGAACAACAGTATCCTGTATGATTCCATATCATTTAATCAAGGAGGAACGTTAAATGAGGACACTTATTGTTGACGATGAGCCATTAGCACGTAATGAATTACATTACTTATTAAATGAAATATCTGATTTCGAAATAATCGATGAAGCTGAAAATATTGAAGACACTTTAGAAAAACTGCTCTGTCACACCTATGATTTAGTGTTTTTAGATATTAATTTAATGGATGAAAATGGGATTGATTTAGCTCATAAAATTCGAAAAATGAAACAATCCCCTTATATCATTTTTGCTACGGCACATGATACGTTTGCAGTAAAAGCATTTGAATTAGATGCAGTTGATTATATATTAAAACCTTTTGAATTAGAACGAATTGAACAAGCAGTTCAAAAAGTAAAACGATTATTAAACGCTAAACAACAGATTCAAACATTGTCAGACCCTATCCACTCTCCACAATCACAAACGAATACTTCTTCTTATACTAATCATCAAAGTGTACTTCCTATCGAAGTGGATGATCGTATTTATGTCATCAATTTAGACGATATTGTTGCAATTTCTGTGAACAATGGAATTTCGACTATTACGACTTTAAAAAAAACATATGAAACGACAGAACCGCTCAATTATTATGAGAAGAAATTACCTAAGCAGTTGTTTATAAAAATTCATAGAGCTACGATTATTAACAAGCAGTATATCGAAAGTGTCGAACACTGGTTTAATTATACGTATCAAGTGACAATGACAACGAATGTTAAATTTCAAGTTAGTCGTTCATTTATGAAATCATTTAAACAAGAAATTGGTCTTGCTTAATATATATTCTAAGTTAGCTTTTAACCTAACACTTCATATGATCAAGTGTTAGATTAAGAGCTTTTTTAATGCCATCATAGTTCATTTATTGTTCTATAAACACTTTCTGATTTTCAACTGGAAAATACTGCAACTCACCTATTAATTTTCGTAACTCACTTCTAAATCTAACTCAAGAAAGCGGTTTCATTTTATACTAACATCAAGAGAAAAGAAAAAGAGGGAGAGTATCAATATGGCGAAAAACAATTCAACTACCGCTAATACTCAAGGAAATAAGAAAGCAGGTAAAACTTACAATTTCTTTATCCAAGTATTAACTATTGTTGCTGTATTATTTGTTTCAAAAATTATTGAATCATTTATTCCGTTTCCAATGCCTGCATCGGTAATCGGACTCGTATTATTATTTATTTTATTAAGTTCAGGAGTCGTAAAATTACGTCAAGTAGAGGGTGTGGGAACCGCTCTAACAAATAATATCGGCTTCTTATTCGTACCAGCCGGTGTATCAGTTATTAATTCGTTACCACTTTTAAGTCAACATCCAATTTTAATTATTCTATTAATTATTATTTCAACATTATTATTATTAGTCAGTGTGGGCTATGTATCACAATTATTTGTAACAAAAACATTATTCCCTACTGAAGAACAAAATGAAAAAACACGACTTAAGGAGGAAAACTAATGGCTGATCACTTAGGTATTACAACACCTTATTTTGGTATTTTAGTCTCATTAATTCCATATATTATTGCACAATATTTCTATAAAAAAACAAATGGCTTTTTCCTACTGGCACCTTTATTTGTAGCGATGGTGGCAGGAATTGTCTTTTTAAAAGTAACAGGTATTAGTTATGATAACTATAAAATTGGTGGAGATATTATCAACTTCTTCTTAGAAGCTGCAACAATTAGTTTCGCGATTCCACTTTATAAAAAACGTCAAGTACTTAGAAAGTATTGGTTACAAATTTTTGGTGGTATTGCTGTGGGTACACTAGTAGCTTTAATCTTAATCTATTTAGTTGCAACATTATTCCACTTAGGTGATCAAATTAGTGCGTCTATGTTACCTCAAGCTGCAACAACTGCGATTGCCTTACCAGTATCTGACGGTATCGGTGGTGTAAAAGAATTAACATCATTAGCAGTTATCCTTAACGCTGTCGTTATTTCAGCATTAGGTGGAAAAATTGTAAAAATGTTTAAAATTTCAAATCCAATTGCACGTGGTTTAGCTCTTGGTACAAGTGGACACACACTTGGTGTTGCCGCTGCTAAAGAACTAGGAGAAACAGAAGAATCAATGGGAAGTATTGCAGTAGTAATTGTAGGTGTGATTATTGTTGTAATCGTACCACCACTTGCTTCACTATTATTCTAATAAAAAAAGCGTTGCTGACGAACTAAGTAACAACTTAGTCATCGTCTAAGCAACGCTTTTAATTTATCTTAAACTTTGTACTTGTTTACTAGAACGATGTGTGGGATCTAATTTTTTCTCTAATAAACGTAGACCAATATCAATTAAAATCGCAATTAATGCAATTGGAATCGCACCTGCAAGAATAAAGACTGTACCATCAGTAGAATTCGTTCCACGAATAATAATGTCTCCTAGCGTCGGTGCACCAATAAATGAACCAATAGCAACAATTCCTATTGCTACAACAAGTGCAATACGAATACCACCGATGATTACAGATAGCGATAGTGGAAGCTCAATCATACGCATAACTTGGTTATTGGTCATTCCCATACCTTTACCTGCGTCTTTAATATTGTAGTCAACTTCTGTAATACCTGTGTAGGTGTTTTTTATGATCGGTAGCAAGGCATATAAAAATACTGCAAATACAACTGTTGATGGACCGAGTCCTAACGCCAACATAAGTATGGCAAGCATTGCAATAGCTGGCACGGTTTGAATAATATTAGCAATAGTAATCACTGGCCATGCTATTTTTGAATAACGTGCAATTAAAATACCAATTGGAATGCCAATAATACATGCAAACAATACTCCATATATAGACATCAATAAATGTTTAAAAAAGAGTTCCATCAGATAGCCAAAATTCAAAGTGTAATATTCATAAAGCGAACTTAACACATTCCCTTTCACTGTTATTGACCACCTTTCTTATCTTCAAAATAGTTATGTTTTTTAATAAATTCTTCTGCAATGACGGCTGGTTCTTTTCCTTTTCCATCTGCTTCATAATTCAGTTTTTGCATTTCTTTTGTACTTATTGTATTTTCTAATTTTGTTAAAGCTTTATCAATCTCTGGATGGTCTTTAATTAATTCTTCTGTGGCTAATGGACTGCCATCATATGGAGGGAAAAAGTTACGGTCATCTTTTAAGATTTTCAAATTATATGCCGCAATACGTCCGTCTGTGGAGTAACCAACGGCAATATCTAATTTTTTGTTTTTAAGTGCATCATACACTAAACCAATTTGCATTGGACGTGCACTTTTGAACTTAAAGCCATACTCTTTTTGGAAAGCTGGGTATCCATCTCCGGCACGATTCATCCATTGAGTATCCATACCCAAGCGTAACTGATCTTTATATTTTTCTAAGTCTGATACTTTTTCTAAGTGATATTTATCAGCAGTTTCTTTTGTTACCATAAACGCATACGTGTTTTCAAAGCCAAGTGAATGATAATATTTTTGATCATATTTCTTTTTAAATAATCGCTGTGACTCATCCATGGCTTTATTCGCATCTCTAGTTGGGGGTGCATCGAGTACACTGGTTAACTCTGTTCCTGTAAAACGCACCGCTGACATATTAGCATCTCCACGCATAAGTGCATTATGTTGAACAATACTTGAACCTAAATTTCCAATAATGATTGGTTTGATATCTCCATTTGTATAATGTTCAATCATTAATTTCTCAATATTTGCTACTATTTTGGTTTCACTACTTTCAGTCGCTGTAATTTTCACACTGTCTTTCGAATTACTGTCACCTAAACCGGGTAAGCCGCATCCAGATAATACTACGAGAGACAATGTAAGAACGATAAATATATATTTAATATTTTTCATAGCTGTTCATTCCTCCCTTTTAAACTATCTAGATACTTTAAGACCTTTAGGTACAGCCCATTTTTCAACTAAAGATAATAAGAAATCCACAATCAGTGCCAAGCAAGTCACTAAAATTGTAGCACTAATAATCATTGGTGGTTCATAGAGAGTTAAGCCATTAAATACTAAATCACCTAAACCACCTGCACCAATATAACTCGCAAGTGTAGCCCAGCTAATGACATATACACTTGCAAGACGTATACCACTAATAATTAATGGTAAGGCAAGGGGTAATTCCACATCTTTCATTAATTGAAGTTTTGTCATCCCCATACTTGTTCCAGCTTCAATAATGTTTTTATCAATATTTTGAACTCCTAATACTGTATTATTTAAGATAGGTAATAATACATAGATAAATAAAGCTACAATTGCTGGTGTCTTACCTACACCAAAAATTGGAATCATAAGCGCTAAAATGGCAAGTGTTGGTACCGTTTGAAGTACACCTGCAATAGTCAATACAACATTCGCCGTACGTTTTGTTTTTGATAATAAAATACCAAGTGGTACAGCTACGACAATAGCAATAAGTAACGAAATAATAGAAATATAGAAATGTTCTATCGTTTTCGATACGAGTTCTTCTCCGTATTGTGCAAAAAAGTCTCTCATTAACGATCCACTCCCGTATCATCCGTATTATGGGTATGTTCTCTATCTGTTCCGTTCATAATATCTTCATGATAACGTTGTGTACCTTGTGTTGTTAAACGTTGTTGTGTTTCATTTTGACGTTCATTCTCTCGCTCAACTTCATTTGAATAGGTTTTAGAAGAGTGACTCGTTTCATTCTCTTCACCCCAAATGGAGTCATACACAATATCTACTAAGTTTGCTCGTGTAATCAGTCCAATTAATGTATCATGATCATCTACTACAGGCACATTACGTACATTACGCTTTAAAATAGTTCGCACTGAATCTTGTAGTTTTGAATCGATATGTACTTTATAAACATCACGCTGCATCGTATCAATTAATTCTTTACCTTGACGTAATCCTTGATTTATATCTTCAATATCTAAAAACCCTAAAAGACGATGTTTATTATTCACTACAAAAATAGTGTCTATACGATGGGTTCTCATAATATTGACTGCATCATTAAGAGAATCGTCAGCTTGAATCGTAATTGGTTTGATCATTGCATCTTCAACCGTTCTCATGTTTGGTCGATCTTGAATCAGTCTATTTTGTCCAATAAATTCTCTAACAAAATCATTTGCTGGATATCTTAAAACATTGTCCGGTGTATCATATTGAACGATCTGGCCTTTCGACATAATACAAATTTTGTCTGCTAGCTTAATCGCTTCATCCATATCATGAGTTACAAAAATAAACGTTTTTCCTAACTTTTTTTGTAAATCTTTAACTAAATCTTGTAACGTATCTCTAGTTATAGGATCTAATGCACCGAACGGTTCGTCCATCAAAATAATGTCTTGTTCTGCTGCAAGCGCTCTAACTACACCAATACGTTGTTGTTGTCCACCCGACAGTTCAGACGGATAACGATCTAAGTAATCCTCAGGTAAATCGACTAATTTAATCAACTCTTTTGCTTTAGCATCTTTCTTTTCTTTAGACCATTTTAAAAGTTTTGGAACGAGCACAATATTTTCTCTGATAGTCATATGTGGCATTAATCCAATTTGTTGAATCACGTATCCAATACTACGACGTAATTCTACTGGATTCATGTTACGTACATCTTTACCATTCATTTCAATTGAACCCTCTGTAGGTTCAATCATGCGATTAATCATTCTTAATGCTGTTGTTTTACCACTACCACTTGTTCCAATAAATGCAACAAATTCTCCAGCTTCAATATTTAAAGAAATATTATCGACTGCTTTCTTATTTCCAGAATAAATTTTAGTAAGGTTCTTTATACTAAGCGTCATAGGATGTCCCCTTCTATCGTATTAATGATGGAAAATTTTAAATACAAAAAAGCCAAAGTATTCTATTTTTGATTGTCTCAATCAAGAACCATATGGCCATTGCGTAATAAAGTTTTAAAAAATTGCATTTTAATAGAAATCGTTAAAATTCCACCACCTATACTTATATACCCTTTATAATTTTTTGAAACATTATTTATATGTAATAATTAATTTTTTTACCTAATTATTTTTTTAAGTTTTTAAATTTAACATTACTTATATACAACTATTCTTTGTAAATAGTACATTCCAACTTTTTTATATTGTCTACAATTAAAGTTCGAAAAATTGTCAAATTTTTCTAAAGTGTTTAACAATTCATTTATATATATTTGAATTTCTGAGTTCCTCGTATTAATCTATAATTACAAAGTGTTTTTTATTATGAAAGGGATGTTATATATCATGAAAGCAGCAGTATGGTATGGTCAAAAAGATGTTCGCGTTGAAGATCGTGAACCAAAAGAATTAAAAGATAACGAAGTAAAAGTTAAAGTATCTTGGGCTGGTATTTGTGGTACTGACTTACACGAATATTTAGAAGGTCCAGTATTTATTTCCACTGACAAACCTGATCCATTCTTAGGTCAAAAAGCACCTGTAACTTTAGGACATGAATTCTCAGGTATCGTTGAAGAAGTGGGGAAAGACGTTACAAAATATAAAAAAGGTGACCGTGTCGTTGTAAACCCAACTGTTTCTGCACGTGAAAAAGAAGAAAATTTAGATTTATATGATGGGTATACATTCATCGGATTGGGTTCAGATGGTGGTTTCGCTGAATTTACTAATGCACCTGAAGACAATGTGTATCACTTACCTGAAAATGTGTCTGCTCAAGAAGGTGCATTAGTTGAACCAACAGCAGTAGCAGTGCAAGCTGTTAAAGAAGGTAACTTATTATTTGGTGATACAGTGGCTATCTTTGGTGCAGGTCCAATTGGTTTATTAACAGTCGTTGCAGCTAAAGCAGCTGGTGCTAGTAAAATCTTTGTATTTGATTTATCAGAAGAACGTTTAGCTAAAGCTAAAGAAGTGGGCGCAACTCACGTTGTAAACTCTGGTAATACTGACCCATTAGAATTCGTAAACGAACATACTGAAAACGGTGTAGATGTAACCTTTGAAGTAGCTGGTGTTGGCGTAACATTAGCACAATCTGTAAAAGTAACACGCCCAAGAGGTAGTGTTGTCATTGTTTCAATCTTTGCACACGAAGTTAACTTTGATCCAATGTTATTGACAAACTCTGGTGTTAAATTAACGTCTACTATTGCTTATACACCAACAACATTCCAACAAACAATTGATTTAATCGCAAATGGCAGCTTAGATGTTAAGAGCGTTGTCACAGATAAAATTGAATTAGCTGACATCGTTGAATCAGGATTCAATCAATTAGTTAATGATAAATCACAAGCTAAAATCCTAGTTAAATTAAATGGTGACCAAAAATATTAATTAAATGTTTTAACCCTGTAAAGAAAACTTCTTTACAGGGTTTTTTGTATTATTTCAAATCATACGATTCTATGCCTATCATCTCTATTTTTATTTATCATTTATTCCCTTTCTACATCGGTTTCACTACATACTTTTTCATAACATTATCATCATTATATTATAGAAAAAATTTAATAAACTCCTTTTAATAATATTTTGAAATCTCTTAAATATTTAGTTTGACTAATTAAATGATAAGCGTATAATTATATCGTGTTTTTTTTATAAAAAATAAAATAAATTAAAAGGAGTATTTATGGGAAAGAATAAAAACGATAATAAAATTAGCTTGACGCAACTCGTGTTACTCGGTTTAGGTTCGTTAATTGGTTCTGGTTGGCTCTTTGGAGCTTGGGAAGCATCTTCAGTTGCTGGACCAGCAGCCATTATCTCATGGGTCATAGGCTTCATAGTTATTGGAACGATTTCTTATAACTATATTGAAATAGGAACAATGTTTCCACAATCTGGTGGCATGAGTAACTATGCTCAATATACACATGGTTCATTACTTGGCTTCATTGCTGCATGGGCAAATTGGGTCTCACTCGTAACGATTATTCCAATTGAAGCAGTATCTGCAGTCCAATATATCAGCTCTTGGCCTTGGGACTGGGCTAAGCCAACTCAGGCATTGATGCATAATGGTTCAATAAGTACAGTTGGTTTATTTGTTGTTTACATTATCATCATTGTCTTTTCATTATTAAATTATTGGTCTGTAAAATTATTAACCTCATTTACAAGTTTAATTTCTGTATTTAAATTAGGGGTGCCACTCCTAACAATTATTATGTTAACGATCTCAGGGTTTGATTCAGGAAACTATGGTCATTCCTTGAATACATTTATGCCATATGGTAGTGCTCCTATCTTTGCAGCAACAACAACATCAGGTATTATCTTCTCATTTAATGCATTCCAAACGATCATTAATATGGGCTCAGAAATTAAAAATCCTGAGAAAAACATTGCACGTGGTATCGGCATTTCACTAATATTAAGTGCAATTTTATATATTATCTTACAAAGTACATTTATCACTTCAATGCCACAATCAATGATTCATTCACATGGTTGGCACGGTATTAACTTTAATTCACCATTTGCAGACATGGCAATTTTATTAAGTATTAATTGGTTAGCCATTTTACTTTATATTGAAGCCGTAGTATCTCCATTTGGTACTGGCGTATCATTTGTAGCCATTACTGGTCGTGTATTAAGCGCTATGGAGAAAAATGGTCATATTCCTAAATTCTTAGGAAAAATTAATTCAAAATATAATATTCCACGTGTTGCGATTGCATTTAATGCTGTCATGAGTATGATCATGGTAACGTTATTCCGTGATTGGGGCGTACTTGCAGCTGTTATTTCGACTGCAACATTAGTAGCCTATCTTACAGGCCCTACTACAGTTATTTCGTTACGTAAAATGGGACCTAAATTGCATCGTCCCTTCCGTGGTAAATTATTAAAAATCATGGCACCTTTATCATTCGTATTAGCATCACTGGCCATTTATTGGGCAATGTGGCCTACTACAGCAGAAGTTATTTTAATTATTATTTTAGGTTTACCAATTTACTTCTTCTATGAATATAAAATGAATTGGAAAAATACTAAAAAACAAATTGGCGGTAGCTTATGGATTATTGTCTATCTTATTTTATTAGCTGCTATGTCATTTGTAGGTAGTAAGGAATTTAAAGGTATGAACTGGATTCACTACCCATATGACTTTATTGCTATTATTGTGTTGTCACTCATTTTTTATAAAATTGGTTCTTCAAGTCACTTCAATAGTATTTACTTCAAACGTGCTAAGAAAATCAATAAAAAAATGAAAGACGGCTCACCAGAAGAAGCTGAAGCAGCTGCTAAAGGTAACGAATAATCATTCAAACGTCTGAAACAAGTTAGAGAATTGTCTCAACTTGTTTCAGACGTTTTTTTTAATGTTATATTAGACATAAGATAAGTATGGAGATGATACTATTGACTTTAATTAAAACACATGGCGGAGATATTAAAGGCTATACTAAAAAGAAAATTAATTACTTTCTCGGGATTCCTTATGCTGATCAACCTATTAATGAACATCGATTTAAACACTCGAAATGCTTAAAAACTTGGGATAAGACCATTGAGGCAACATCGTTTAAATCTATACCACCACAACCCTACAACAAACTCGAAACCTTCTTCTCATCACATGCTCAATTATTTAATCAAAGTGAAGACTGCTTATATTTAAATATTTGGTGTCAAAACAATCAATATAACAATAAGCCTGTCATTATCTATTTTTATGGTGGTGGCTTTGTGAACGGACATGGTTCTCAAGAACTTTATACACCTGAACATATTGTTGCTCGATATGATGTCATTGTAATTACGTTTAATTATCGTTTAGGTGCTTTAGGGTTTTTAGACTGGTCTTACTTCAATAGCGATTATAATAAAAACAATGGTTTGTCTGATCAAATTAATGCACTCAAATGGGTACATACGTTTATTAAATATTTCGGTGGAGATTCAAACAATATAACATTAATGGGACAGTCTGCTGGTAGTATGAGTATTATGGCATTAATGCAACGACCAGAATTAGATAAATACTATCATCAAGTGATGTTATTAAGTGGAACGCTACGTCTTGATTCTCATTTATTAGGACAAAAGAAAGCAGCCCATTTTGCCTATCTGAAAGATACCTATTTTCCTAAAAAAAGAATGACTCATTTAACAACTTTAGAGATATTATCATTAATGGCTTATGATGAAGCATCACGCGGAAAATCAAAAGGTCTTGAATTGATTTATGCACCTATTCAAGAGTCAAACATGTCTCGTCCCCTTTCTCAATTTACTAAACCGGTTGTTATAGGTACTACGAAAGAGGAAGGCAATATTTATATTCGCAATGAATCTAGAAAATTATCACCTGAGCGCTTTGTGGAAGTTATGACATTAAATGATATACACCTTCACATTTCTCAAGCTCAAACTGGTAAAGACCAAGCCCGTATGGTGACAACGCATTATTTTGAAACACCTGCAATTTCATTTTTAAATCAACTTGACAACAATCCCCATTGTTGGAAATTACGTTTTGACTGGTGCCTTTCTAATGCATCACCGTTTCAATCTGCTTATCATATTTTAGATTTAGTGTTTTGGTTTGGAAAATTAGAGATTTTAAAAGCGCATGGTGTGAACTCATTAGAACATGAACGTTATCTCAGTAAACACATGATAGATGATTTAATCTATTTTGCGACATACCACACTATGCCGTGGCCATCTTATTCTCCTCAAACACCTTATTGTTATATATATAAATAAAAAGAAGCGGAACAATGAATTCAAAATGAATTCTGTTCCACTTCCTACTTAATTTTTTATATAAGACATATTTTTTAAACTTATGACAATAATAAGACCCATAGCTCCAACCATCGCGCTCACAATCGTGACTGCTTGAACAGAGATATTTGAAACAACGAGTCCTCCAATAATGCCCCCAAATCCTATTCCCGCATTCAGACTCGACATATTCCAACTCATCACTTGACTCGTATCACCTTCAACGTGTTCAATTATACCACTTTGAATTGCTGGGTTGGTACTCCACTGTACAATATTCCATATAAACAATCCAATTAATAATAGGGTAACAGTATGCAAAATAAGATTCATTATCAACATCATAACTATAAAAATAGAAAAGGCAATGATTAGCCAACGTTTACTGCTAAGTTTATCTGCTAATATGCCACCTAACGACGTACCAATCACTCCTGCAATCCCATTCACTAATAACGCCAATGATACAAATCCCATTTGATGACCATGATTCAAAATAAGAGGATTAATATAAACAAATGTCACAGAATTTGCTACTAAAATTAAAAAAGTAATTGCTAAATATTTGACTACCTCCACCGGTCTTAAAATTTTAGATGTATTTGGCTGTTTATTTGAAGTTGAACCCCATTGACGTTGAACTTGATTTAATTCTGATGTTGATGGTAAATATACCATCATCAGTACACCAGCTATCACACTCACAATAATAATAAATAAGAACGTAAATCTCCAACCTATTGCATCCCCAATCATCGTACCGATCGGGACGCCAAATACGTTAGCCCCACTAAATCCAGTATAAACGACACCAATCATTTTTCCTCTGTTTTTAGGTATCGTTAACATCGCTGTTAAAGCTAAGACTTTAACGATAATGAGTGACGCGGCTGCTGAAGATAAGATACGTCCAATCACTAAAATAGTAAAGTTAGGCGCCACCGCAATCATGGCATTTCCAATGATAAATGCAACGAGTGTCCATAATAAGACCGGTCGTACTGCAAAGCGATTCGTAAGCTTAACAAGTATGGGGCCACAAATAGCAAATGTTAATGCATATAAAGTCACAAGCTGACCAATAATCGCTTCAGAGACACCGAGATCTCCACTCATTAAATTCATAATTCCTGCAACCATCATCTCAACCATACCGACGATAAACACACTAATAATGAAGGTTGCCACTCGCATGACAGACATGCATAGAACTCCTTTCTTTATATATTTTGGTATAAAAAAACAGTTACGCAATGGTAACCTTTATCATTCGTAACTGTTTCATTATATAATAATTTTTTAAATTTTTGTGCGAAAAAATATGTCATTGAGATTTAGTTATTGTCTTTTATATTCGTTGTACGTGCTACGAGTTGATGACGTGCATTAAAGAATTGACCATAACTTAAATACGTTGCAATCAATGCAGACATAATCGTTGCAGTAGTATGAATAAACACAACAAGTAATTGGAATTTGATGGCTTGTAATGGTGCCATACCTCCAATAATTAATCCTGTCATCATACCCGGAATAGACACTAATCCATATGTTTTTACAGAATCAATTGTTGGAACAATCGCTAAACGAATACTTTCACGAATCGCCCCTTTAGACGCAAGCTTTGGCGTTGCTGCTAATGTTAACTTAGATTCAATATCATCTACATCTCGAACGAACGCACGATCTAAATTTTGATATGCCAAATTAATGGCAATTAAACCATTATTTGCAAGCATACCACCGATAGGAATGACATCATTTGCTTTAAAATCGATAGCACCAGCAAGCACTGCACATGCTAACGGAATTGCTGTTGATATAAATATAGAAACAAAAGAAATCCAAAACACATGATGCATAACAGGCGATGCACGATGAATTGTATTCCAAGAAGCGTTAATAATAATGACTAATACTGCAATCAATAATATCCATACTTGATCAATTTTAAAAATATATTCTAATATCAATCCTAAAATTAATAATTGAACCACCGCTCTAATCGAAGCGACGACTAAATCTTTGATAATATGTAAGCCTTCTTTATATGAAATAATAATAGGAATTAATAATAATAATGCTGTTAAACAAAGCGCTGTATTACTCATTATGACTTAACACCTCCTCATTTGTAATCTGACCATCTTTAATAGTAATTCTTCTTTGGAAATTTCTCATACTTTGATCATTACTATGCGTAATCCATAATATAGCGACGCCTTCATCTGCTAATTTAAAGATAATATCTTCAATTTTTTCTTTATTTTGCGTATCAAGTGCACTCGTTGATTCATCTAGAAGTAATATTTCTGGTTGATACATTAACTGGCGTGCAATAGCAATACGTTGACGTTCTCCACCAGACATATGTTTTACTTTTGAATCTAGACTATAGTTTGACAAGCCGACTTTATTAAGTAAATCATTCGCTTTATCTTCATCAAATTGATCATGATGCGTTAATGCTGGGAAAGCCATATTATCTTCTACTGTCGTTCCAAATAATTCACTTTGTTGCATCATGTAACTAATTTTAGAACGTAATTCTTCAGGACGATACTCATCATATGGTTTTCCTTTAAATAACAATTCTCCTTCAGTCGGACTAATTAAATTGTTGAGTTGCTTTAAGAATGTACTTTTTCCGCTTCCAGAAGGACCAACCACTGCAACGGTTTCACCTTGATCTAATTTAAAATTAATATTATTGAGTATCGTTCGTTGATCTGCTTTGTAGGTCAGATGTTTTACTTCTAATAACACAAGCGTTTCCTCCTTATCTTTACTCTTTAATGAGATGACATATTCTTTTTTATCATAACAAAAAAAGAGGCAAAGTAATGAAATTCAATGTTACTATTTTTTGAATTTCAATGACTCTACCTCTTACTCTTAACCCCAAATGATACTCATAATAATCGCTATAAAAGAAATAAAATTATTTATCATATGAAGGGTAATCGTCATCGCTAAATTTCGACCACTTAAGTGATATGCCACAACAAATCCTGTAGCCATAATTAAATAAGGACCAACTTCAAATGGTGATGATGCACTTGTCATATGTAATCCTGCAAATCCGAGCACTGACACGACATACATCACACCATACGTTAATTTTTTACCTAACTCATGAATTAACAAATGTCTAAATAATAATTCTTCTACAAAAGGTGTAATAATCACAATATCTAAAAATAAAACAGGCCAAAGCCAATTGATTTCAAACATTTTAATAATCATTTTGTTATTTTCTGTATCATCAAACTGATATTGTTTCGGTAAAAATTCCATTAAATAACCATATGCGCCTTGCAACACATAAAGGGCCACCATCACAATGATAATGAGTGGAATATGTTTTTTTAAAGCTTTGAATCGTGAGATGGCAATAGGAATAATGGTTTTGCGATGCATTAAATAAAAGACTACTAATACAAGACATTGACCAATTAACGTAAAGACTTGGGCATATCCTAAATAATATTTTGTAAACTTACTTTCCGATATATGACCTCCTGTGATGCCTGAAATTATTCCCATCACAATAAATGTAAGAATCAACGGAAAAACAATATTCATGACTAAATATGTAGGTATGAGCCAAAAATCACGTTTAACAATACGTTTTGAATCAAATTCATTTCTTATCGGTCGCTGCTCTGAGGTTTGGTAGTATGTATCATTATGTTCCGAAGTCATATAACTCTCCTATTCTTTTTATTTAAACAAGCTTATCAATCATTGTAATAATAAATATGATGAGTTGTACAGTACTATGATAAAGATAGGACGCTGCTAAATTTTTCCCACTTTTCATATATACAATCACTGCACCTATTGAAATAATCATGTAAGGTATGGCTTCCAATATTGAAATTAAATCATATACTTGGACAATAGTTTCTATTAACACACTAACAATCATCATTACTAAAAGATTAAATTTTTTACCTAATTCATGAATCAATAGATGACGAAATAGTAACTCATCAATTAAGGGGCGTAATAATACTACTGAAATAAAAGTGAATATCAGTGCACTTGGATGAATAAACAATCCTTCTAAACGACGTTGTGCTTGTGTGTCTACATAGCCAAAAGGATGCGGTAATATGTGTGCCAATGCATTAAAACCATAATATAACATCACACTAACCATTACGATGATGATCATAAATTTCAAATACTGATGAATCGCAATACGATATTGTCGTCGTACAACATTCGCAATATAAAACTTATGTAATGTGAAAAATAATCCTAACACAATAAATTGGGCAATCACAAAACTTAGACTTAGCATCACATTATATAAATAAGATGGCGGTGGTTGTTGGGTAACCATAGCCGTCACACCTAATACGCCAAAAACAATAATAATAGGCGTTAAAATTTGGAAAAAGATAAATAAAGGAATGAGTAGAAAATCCTTTTTTATTATTTTAGGACTACTCCATCGATTTTTTGATACCACTTGTGTGATCACATCTTTTTCTTTTTTCATATATCACCTCAACTATCTACGCATATAGTACTTTATCATTTAAAAACATTATTGTCATAAGAGATTCTAACTTTTCCACAATTTGATATTTAAAGATAAATATTAAATCTATTTATTTATATTTGTAAATAAAATTTTTTGATGTAAGATTTACAGTATAAAGAGAATTGAGGGGGGATGGGCATGACAACTTTACTTACTGTCATGCAATTTATAGTTAATATTCTTATTATTATGGTGTTACTTTCTATATTAATGGTTGGGTTATATCTTTTATTCAAAGATAAAAGACAAGAACAACATAGTGTGTTACGTAACTTTCCTGTATTAGGCAGAGTACGTTACTTTTCAGAGAAAATAGGACCAGAATTACGTCAATATTTATTTGCAAATGATACCGAAGGAAAACCATTTTCAAGAAATCAATATACTGATATCGTTTTAGCAGGTAAATATCATTCAAGAATGACTAGTTTTGGTACAGAAAAAAACTATGAAGAAGGCTTTTATATTCGAAACGCTATGTTTCCATTACAAAAGTCAGAACTTCAAATTGATAACCATTCAATGATTTCAACATTTATTTATTCAATCGATAATGAACGATTGTTTAAGCGTGAAGAACATCGTGAGAATAAACACATCGATCCTTATTATTTATCAGATGATCATGCAGTTATTATAGGCGAAGAATTAGCACATCCCTTTAAAGTCAAACGTTTAGTAGGCCAATCTGGTATGAGTTATGGCTCATTAGGTGGGCGCGCGATTACTGCATTATCTCAAGGACTTGCACGTGCTGGCACATGGATGAATACAGGGGAAGGTGGATTATCTGAATATCATCTTAAAGGTGGCTGCGATATTATTTATCAAATTGGACCAGGTTTATTCGGCGTGAGAGATAAAGA
Organism: Staphylococcus sp. HMSC069E10; assembly: GCF_001809205.1. Lineage (NCBI taxonomy): Bacteria > Bacillati > Bacillota > Bacilli > Caryophanales > Staphylococcaceae > Staphylococcus > Staphylococcus sp. HMSC069E10. Next base: position 20,790 of record NZ_KV796466.1, read on the forward strand.
CGGTGGTTTTAGTGAAGAAGCTTTCTTAAATGTGGCAAACCATAAAGAAGTTAAAGCATTTGAAATTAAGCTTGCACAAGGTGCTAAGACACGTGGTGGTCATATGGAGGGCAATAAAGTTACAGAAGAAATTGCTAAAATTCGTAATATCGAACCCTATAAGACAATCAACTCACCTAACCGCTTCGATTTCATTAATAATCCAAAAGAGTTATTAGAATTTGTAGCTAAGTTGCAAAAACTCGGTCAGAAACCTGTGGGCTTTAAAATTGTGGTAAGCAGAGTTGATGAAGTTGAAGCCCTTGTTCAAGAAATGATTAACCTAGATATTTATCCAAACTTTATTACTGTTGATGGTGGTGAAGGTGGAACAGGGGCAACTTTCCAAGAATTACAAGATGGTGTTGGCCTCCCACTTTTTACTGCCCTTCCAATCGTTACTGGTGTTTTAGAACGTTATGATGCACGCAAATATATGAAGATATTCGCATCTGGAAAACTTATTACACCAGATAAAATAGCCATTGCACTTGGACTTGGTGCTGATTTATGTAATATTGCAAGAGGTATGATGATCAGCATTGGTTGCATTATGAGCCAACAATGTCATTTAAATACTTGCCCAGTTGGCGTCGCAACAACGGATCCTAAAAAAGAAAAGGCTTTAATTGTTGAAGAAAAGCAATATCGTGTCACAAACTATGTGACGAGTTTACACGAGGGATTATTTAATGTTGCAGCTGCAGTAGGTGTTAAAAGTCCAAATGAAATTACAGAAGATCATATTGTGATTAAAAGAAAAAATGGACATATTGAAGATATCGCAAGTTATAAATTAAAACTTATTCAATAGTCAACAAAAAAGTGAGACAATCTATATCATCGAAAGGTTGTCTCACTTTTTTATTATTCTTCATTCATATTGCTTTTTTTCTTGAATCCAATTTTTTTAAGTTCTTTGACCGTACCATCCATTGTCACTTTTTTATAGTTTTTAGAATAATGTGCTAATGCAAAGTAACGACTAACGTCTTTTAAGTTTGCTTTGTTATAATCAATATCTATGTTTTCAACTATTTTTTGATGCCTACTACTTAGCGTATATGTTACGCCCTTTTCCCCTTTTAATGGACGATAGTCTTTAAAAGATTTTTCACCTTCTTGTTTAGACATTCCCAGATCATCATATTTTAAAGTACTGACAGTTGATTGTTTAATCACTTTATTTTTTTTATAAGTTAATGTTGTAAGAACATGCTTACCATCAATATCACCTTCGTATGTTTTTGAACGTGATTGACTACAAGCCCCTAATATACAAACACTTAACACTGACAACACAAATAATGTTAAGACTTTTTTCATTATGCTCATCTACTTCCCCATATTTAATTTTAAACAAATTATATCACTTACCAACTATGAATGGGATACATTTAATTTGCATAGATATGATAAACTATTGTTCATAAAATTCATTTTATCCATGCTACAATACACTTAACAACGTTTTTAGGAGGACTCAATGTATGAAAGAATCTATCGAATTGCTCAAAACATTAACAGATGTTAATGGTATCGCTGGTTATGAATACCAAGTTAAAGAAAAAATGCGAGACTATTTAACACCTATTAGTGATGAGATTATCGAAGATGGTTTGGGTGGTATCTTCGGTAAAAAGGAAAGTAAAACGGGATCTAAATCATTAATGTTAGCTGGTCATTTAGATGAAATTGGATTCATCGTCACTAAAATTGACAATAATGGGTTTATTAAATTCCAACCTATTGGCGGTTGGTGGAGCCAAGTGATGTTATCTCAAAAAGTAACCATCACGACTGACGATGGTAAAGAAATACGAGGTATTATTGGTTCTAAACCTCCACATGTACTTGAACCAGAAGCACGCAAAAAGTCTATCGATATCAAAGACATGTTTATTGATATTGGTATTAGAAGTAAAGCAGATGCTGAACAATACGGTATTGAAATTGGAAATATGATTACACCTTATAGTGAGTTTGAACAACTTGCAAATGGTAAATATTTAACTGCCAAAGCATTTGATAATCGATACGGTTGTGCACTTGCTATTGACGTACTTAACAATCTTAAAGATGAATCGATCGGTATTAATTTATATGCAGGTGGCACTGTACAAGAAGAAGTTGGTTTACGTGGCGCTAAAGTCGCAGCAAATAAAATCAACCCCGATTTAGCTATCGCAGTCGACGTTGCGGTCGCATACGATACACCTGGAATGGCACAATATGGTAGTGATACAGCCATTGGTGACGGCCCAGTAATTATTTTAATGGATGCTTCAAATGTGGCACATCAAGGCTTACGTCAACATATTAAAGAAGTGGCAAAAAAACATTATATTACGGTTCAATGGGATACTACACCACGCGGTGGTACAGATGCTGGTAGTATCCATGTTGCTAACGATGGTATTCCAACAATTGCTATTGGTGTGGCATTACGCTATATGCACTCAAATGTATCTGTTCTCCATACAGATGATTATGAAAATTCAGTACGATTAATCACTGAAATTGTACGTTCTTTAAATGACCAAACGTATAATCAAATCAAATGGTAATTTGAATATTGAAATGTTACATCTACTTATGTTAATATCACATTAACGAGTATTAACGTCATAACGATGCGAACCCCTAGTCTATTGCCCTAGACTAGGGGTTCTTTGTGTATTGGATTATCTGCCGTCTTTTTTATTCTTATATTGTTCAAACCAATAATCAAACAATATATTGAGCCACCTATTTAATATAGGTGCAATAACGAGTACAAATATTAACGTCATAACTTCACCTCCTTTAAACGTACTACCGTCTAAAGGAAAGACGACAACAACATTATAACATTTTTATAAAATAGAATAATTTATCTAACTATATAAAAAGCGAGAGACAGCCTCATACTGAAGCCATCTCTCACACTTAAACGCTAATATATCCACTATGATTTATTCTACAGAATGTTTCCATTTATCTTCACTTAACATTTCACCAGGCCAAGTGTATGCCATCACACCACCATCAATACGAATCGTTTCACCTGTAATAAATGAACTATCATCTGATGCTAGGAAAGCAACCAATTTACCTACTTCTTCAGGTTGTCCTAAACGACCAAGTGGAGTGACCCATTTTTGATTATCGCGGAATGTTTTACCCGCTTCATCTTCAGATGTACCAGCTAAATGATCTACAAGCGGTGTTTCAATGGTACCTGGTGCAATCGCGTTCGCACGAATATTTTCACGGCCATATTCAATCGCAATCGATTTAGTGAAATTAATGACGCCACCTTTAGCGGCATTATAACCAGAACGATACAAGTCTGCTGCTTGTCCCGAGAATGAAGCTGTATTAATGATTGAACCTCCATTATCCAACATTAATGGTAATAAGAATTTCGTTACTAAGAATGTACCTCTCATATCGACAGACATAATTTTATCAAATACTTCAACTGGATATTCATGAATACGTCCTGCCCCATTATCTACACCTGCATTGTTGAAGATAATATCAATGTGACCATAGTCTTGTTTAACTTTATCAGCAAAATCTTTCACTTGTTGATCTTGAGAGATATCAACTTTATAAGCTGTCGCTTTACCGCCTTCTTGATTAATGTCATCTACAGTTTTTTCTAATTCATCTGAAATATCAAGTGCTAAGACATGCGCTCCTTCTTTCGCTAACACTTTTGCTGATGCTTGTCCAATACCTGTACTTGCACCTGTGATGACTGCAATTTTATTCTCTAAACGTTTCATCTTGTCACACTCCTAGTGAACATGTTTTCTAATACAACCTTATTCTTCCACTAAACAGTTTAGATTAAACGTGATACTAAAAATGAAATCGTTTTACATTTGAATTCTTTTCTATATCCAAAGAAATGTAAATATGATTCGTATCTTTTTCTATTAATAAAATTCATGTAAAATAAAACTATATTAGGAAGTATTGAAAGACTTAGGAGGGCATGATGGAAGAACGTATAGGATTAATAGATATTGGCTCGAATACGATTAGATTAGTTATCTTTAGATTTAGCAAAGATGCAGGATTAAATGAATTGCTCAACATTAAAACGCCTGCTCGCTTGAGTCAATATTTGACAAAAGAAAATAAAATGAGCCAAGAAGGTATTAAAGTGCTCATTGAAGCATTACGCAGTTTTAAATCTGTATCTGAAAAATTTAACGTAAAAGAATTGCATCCTATCGCAACAGCAGCGATTCGTCAATCTGAGAATAAGGATGACATTGTTAAAAAAGTAAAAGATGAACTTGATATTGAAATTTCAATTATCCCTGAAAAAGACGAAGCATATTATGGTTACTATGCTATTACTCATACTACTGAAATTGAAAATGGTGTATCTGTAGACATCGGTGGTGGTTCAACTGAAGTTACTTTATTTAAGGATAAAGAATTATTTGAATCACATAGTTTTCCTTTCGGTGTAGTAACGTTAAAACGTAAATTCTTTGATGGCAAAGACCACAATGATAAAGGCGCGATCAAAGATATGGAGAAATTCTTATCTCAACAATTTAGTACATTAGATTGGCTTAAAGATCAAGACGTTGCATTAGTCGGTGTCGGTGGTTCTGCACGTAACGTAGCACGTATCCATCAATCTGAACACACTTATCCTATAAGTGGTGTACACAATTATACAATGTCAGATAAAGATATTGATGAAGTGTACGATATTATACGTAAAAGTTCACGTGATGAGTTAAATAACCTAGATGGGTTAAGTCGCGATCGTGCAGATATTATTCTTCCGGCAGTGTCAGTATTTAAGACACTTTATAAAAAAATAGATGCAAAGCAATTCACATTTTCAAGAAATGGCTTACGTGAAGGCTATATTATTAAACAAATTCGCTCACGCTATCCAGATGTATTTGACAAAAATAATGTGCGTAAAGAATCGATTTATTTCTTAGCACATGATTATCACATCGAAGAACGTAGTTCACAAGGTCGTCTAAAATTAGCGCAATCTTTATTAAAACAATTAATGGATTTAGGTGATTTAAAGATTAATGACACAGAGCAACGTCTCTTTGAAGAAGCGACCTATATTTATTATTTAGGTAGATTTATTGATTCAGATTCAAGTTCTCCACATACGTATTATATTATTGCGAACTCAATGATTAATGGTTATACACATAAAGATCGCGTTAAACTCGCCCTTTTAGCAAGTTTTAAAAATAAATCTTTACTTAAGTTCTATTGTAAAGAAACAGATTGGTTCAGTAATAAGGAAATTGAAACCATTCAAGCATTAGGTGGCATTATTAAATTTGTGAATGCTTTAAATATTTCACAAACTAGCTTTGTTGAAGACGTGACTTTAAAAGAAACGAAAAAAGGCAATGACGATTATGAACTGACCGTACATTATACTGAAGGCGAACCGATTGCTGAGAAATATCAAGCATTAAGACAGAAAAAGCATATCGAAAAGATTCTTAAAGGATCAGTATCCATTGTCTTTACAAAATCTTAAAATTTGTATGCTATATTATAGGTAGATAGTTCTGTCATAGACTATATATTTTTACAAATAGAAAGATTGATAATCGAAGAAATGACGAGGTGTATTTTGAATATGCAAACTCAATTGGGAGACTATGATATTAGCTTGCCGAAGTACTATAATAATCGCGAACTCAGTTGGTTAGATTTCAACTATCGTGTATTACAAGAAGCTTATGATAACAACAATCCACTATTAGAAAAATTAAATTTCGTATCTATCTTTAGTTCGAACTTAGATGAATTCTTTATGGTGCGTGTGGCTGGTTTAAAAGACCAAGTAAAAATGGGATTCGATAAACCTGAAAACAAAACACAAATGACACCACAAGAACAAGTAGATGCTATTCAAGAAAAAGCTAAAAAATATGTCAATATGCAATATGAACGCTATAACGAACTTATCGAAGAATTACGCAATTATGACATTGTGATGTGTAAACCAGAAAACTTATCTGACTCTATTTTAAGCAAGTTAGAAAGAGATTTTAAACTAACTATTTTACCAACGTTAACACCACTTGGTATAGATGCATACCATCCTTTCCCAAAACTAAATAATAAAAGTCTAAATATCTTCGTAGATATCGATACAGATGATGCCATTAACTCAGCTATTGTTCAAATTCCATCTCTTATCCCTAGATTCTTAACTTATAATGAAGGCTCAAAACAATATGTAGTCATGGTAGAAGATGTCATTACACACTTCATCAATCACTTATTTACAGGCTATGAAGTATTAAATACCTTTACATTTAGAATTACTAGAAATGCTGATTTAACGATTCATGAAGATGGCGCTGAAGACTTACTTATCGAAATCGAACGTTTCTTAAAAGAACGTAAAAGTGGTTCTGCTGTACGTTTAGAAGTCGACAATCGTACCGCTTCTATCGAAGATTTAGGATGGTTAACAGACACTTTAGAAGTGGATGAACAAGACGTTTACTTACTTAATGGACCTTTAGATTTAACATTTATCTTTGGCTTAGTTGATCATCTATCCCATAAATTAAAATACTTAACATATGATAAATACACACCACAAATTCCACGTTCATTAGGTAACAATAATGTGTATGATCTTGCATTAAAACGTGATGTCTTTTTCCATCATCCATATGAATCATTTGAACCTATCGTCGACTTTATTCGTGAAGCAGCTGAAGATCCTAACACGATTGCGATTAAACAAACGCTTTATCGCGTAAGTAAAGATTCACCCATTATTAAAAGCTTAAAAGAAGCGGCTGAAAATGGTAAACAAGTGACTGTCCTTGTAGAATTAAAAGCGCGTTTCGACGAAGAAAATAACGTTCATTGGGCACGTATGTTAGAAGATGCTGGTTGTCATGTTATTTATGGTATGACCCATTTAAAAACGCATAGTAAAATTGCTCTAGTCGTTAAACGCATCGGAGGCAAATTAACTTCATTCGTACACTTAGGTACAGGTAACTATAACGATAAAACTGCAAAACTATACACAGATATGGGTGTGATTACGACAGATACATTAATTGCTGAAGATGCCATTAATTTCTTTAACTATTTAAGTGGTTATTCAGTTAAACCTGAATATAATAAATTAATTGTCGCACCCTTCGATATTCGTGACGTCTTTATTGATCGGATTGATAAAGAAATTGCAAGTCATCGTCAACATGGTAACGGTAAAATTATGATGAAAATGAATTCCTTAACTGATAAGGCCATCATTGAAAAATTATTTGAAGCATCTCAAGCAGGTGTTAACATTCAACTCATTATTCGCGGTATCTGTTGCCTAAAACCAGGCATTCCAGGGGTCAGCGAAAATATTGAAGTTGTCAGTATTGTAGGTCGTCTATTAGAACACTCTCGTATTTACTACTTCTACAATAATGGTGACGAACGTATTTATTTATCATCTGCAGACGTAATGACACGTAACATGATTAAACGTGTTGAAATCTTATTCCCTGTAGAAGATAAAGAAATCGGTAAACGTCTTGTAGACTTTATGAATTTACAATTATCTGATAATCAAAAAGGACGTTATCAAGATCAATATGGTGATTATCATTACGTTCAAAATGATTTATCACCATTAAATTCACAAGCTTACTTGATGAAAGAAGCAGTTAAATATGGTAAAAAGCTAAAAAAGGAGACAACCCAGCCTTCAGGAATGCCCGTCGTTTCCAAAAGAAGAGCTAGCTGGGTCAATCGTCTTCGAAAAACATTAAAAAAATAATATGAATATAAAATAGCCAAGTCGTGTCATTCATAAGCACGACTTGGCTTTTTATTTTATTTCTCAGGATGTTCATACCAGTGTTTTAAGAATGTATATAACACATCACTATAAGTTTGAAGTTCTTGTGCTTCTATCTTTTCATCTACACTATGGGCTTCTTCTAAACTACCTGGACCATATAAAATTGTTGGAATATCAAAATGAGCCGTCCAACCTCCATCTGTCACTGTAGTACTCATACCATGTTTCATTTCGCTATGATGAACGTGATAATGCGCATCTTGTAATTGTTTAAAGCCTGGATGTTCTAATGGAATAGTAAAACTTGGGAAAATTTCTCCCTTATCTTCTATCATTGATTCACCGCCCCATTCAAACTGTAACGGGTTCTCTCTCAACCAAATGTCTGCATCTGCAACACGATTTAAATACGCTTCTATCTCTTTTGTAACGTCGTCATAACTTTCATTCGGTAAATAATGAACCGTAATCCATAAACGACATTCATCAGCAATAAAAGCAGGATGACGTCCCCCTTCAATAACTGCTGGATTAATTGTATTCGCACCTGGTGGCATCCCAGGACTATGTTTCATTACTGCCCAGTGTTGTTCAAGTTCATTCAGTGCTTGAATGATTTTAGTCATTTTTTCAATTGCACTCGCACCAAATAAACCTCCGCCAGCATGAATCGTTTGACTACGTGCGCCATCATGAATGGTATTCTTACTTTTAACAGTAATCCACCCTGTAATGACCCCGCCTTGTCCAAGTGCCATATTTTCACTTGTATCTAATACTAATGCTAAATCTGCTTGAGGACCGATTTCACATGCACGTTTTGTTCCCGCTTCACCCACTTCTTCTCCTACTACAGATTGCACGACAATATCTCCTTTAGGTCGTCGTCCTTCTTGATGTAGTTTTTCAAGCACATAAAACAGCGAGGCCATACCGCCTTTCATATCACTCACACCACGACCATATAGCCATCCCTCTTTTTCAGTCAATTGAAACGGTGGATATTGCCAATTAGAATCATCGTCCACATTTGCCACATCTACATGACCATTGAGAATTAATTTAGGTGCATCCTCATCTTCCCCTTTTAATGTTGCGACGATCACACTATCATTTTCATATAAATGTTCACGTTGAATATCAAAGTTTAGTGTTTTTAATATGTGCTCAATCTCATCTTGTAAAGGATCCGTATTACGTCCAGGAGGACTCTCCGTATTATATTTGACTAATACATCTAGCAATTCAAATAAACGTTGTTCCATTACTTTATCACCCTTTTAAGTTATATTATCTTTCAATATAAGTGTAACATTTCAACACTCATATTGACGGATAAAAAAGGAGCGTTCCCTACCATAGGCAAGAAACGCTCTTATTCTCATTAGATTTAAACTGGACGAACGATGACTTCATTAACATTCACATGTGCAGGTTGTGTCACTGCATAGATCACCGCATCAGCTATATTCTCAGGATCTAATTTCTTTCTATCACCAAAGTCATATCCTTCTGTCATAGGCGTATCTACCATTCCTGGTAAAATACTTGTTGATTTAATGCCTGTTCGCGCAAGCTCTTTTTCTAAAGCTTCTACGATACGTAATACAGCAGATTTCGTTGCACTGTATAATGCACTTGTCTTATTAACTTCAAAGCCTGAAATAGATGCCATATTGACAATATGACCACTAGATTGTTCTTCAAAATGAGGAAGTACGGCATTCAGACCATATAATAACCCTTTAATATTCGTATCAACCATTTTATCCCAATCGTCTACTTTGTAATCTGTGATTTTAGAAGATAAGTTAATGCCTGCACAATTGACAAAGATATCGATTTTTCCAAATTTAGCAATCGCATTTTCTACGAGCGCATCAACGTCATCACGATACATCACATTGGTTGGCGTAATAAGGTAGTCTCCTTCATTCAAATGTTCTGCAACACGTTGTAACTTCTCATCACTACGACCAGCTAGTACAACTTTAGCGCCTTCTTCAGCAAGTCGTTTGGCTGTTGCTTCACCAATTCCACTACTCGCACCTGTAATAATCGCAACTGTATCTGTTAATTTAGCCATATTCATCATCCTTTATTGTTATTTATTCATTCAATTTCCATAATTCTCTATAAATAAACGTCTGTATCAATTTAAAGTCTCAATTATAGATTGTAATTTAAAAGTAAACGTAATAAAGTGAAGATATATATTACTATAAATAAAGGGGAATAGAATATGTCTGTGATTGCGAAAGATTTTAGTCCATTAGTTCAAGCATTACGTCAAAAAGTAGGTCGCACAAGTTTTTCATTTCGTTTCGAAGATTTATTTACTAAAGAAGAATGGTTACACATGAGTGTCAAAGAACGCACACGTCAAGAAAGAGAATTTATTGCACGAATGGATCACATTCCAAATATTCGAATGCCTTTTTCTAGTGAAGATGGCTATAAGTTCAAATTGTATAATCAAGAGTATCAATATAACGAAGTGAAGAACAACTTTAAATCTTTATAATAAAAAACCCACATCAAGGGAAGTGAGATGTGGGTTTTAACACATTATCCAAAAATGATTGGGGGTATATTTAGGGTATGCCCTCGATTGCTCACCAACGAGGGCATGATATTATACGTTCATGAATGTTATAGGAGGTCATTCAATTCTGTATTTTAATTTGTAACTAGTGTTTTACGTTCGAGACCATAGAAGTATAAACGTTCAGCATCTAAATAAGACATTGAATCAATTGTCATATATCCATCTTTTATATCACTAATTAATCCTTGGTTTACGCCTGTTTTTAAATAAATATCGTAGCTACCTTCTTCAGAAAAAATAACGCCTTCTATTACCTTTCTCATTAGTATCACTCCAATTACTTATTCCTTACAATTCTTATCATACACGCTTTTTTTTATTTTAAAAGGGGTATGTGATGATTTTCACAAATAGTTCAATAATTTAAAAATTTGTTTGTTCATTTTTTCACATGTAAGTTGAATTTAAATGACAAGTATGTTAGTGAATAGAAAAAATGCGTGCTATTTTGCTCCTTATCCTGTTCCTTCAGGAATGTCGCAAATGCACGCATAAATAAAAGACTTAAAAACATACTAAGTCTTAGCTTTTAAGAAATTGATTATTTATAATCGTCTTTTCAATTTCTAGCATTTGAGAAAATATTTTTTCAAGAACATTCACAACGATACTATTACCAGCTAAACGAATAAGCTTAGAATTAGGTAAGATTTTTCTATCATTTTCAAAAACAATATTATTTCTCATTAAGTTATCAAAATCTTTTTCATCAAAACCCATTAATAAAAAACATTCTCTAGGAGTAAGGTTTCGATACATTTTATTTTTTTCTACCAACTTAATTTGATCATATAAAATAATACCCGAATTAGGATGTCTATCTTGTTTGGTAGTAATAGTTCTAGCAATAGTATTATCAAATGCAATATTATCTTTAGCAAGATGTCTATTTAATTTTAATATTTTTTCTCGAGATGGAGTAAAGGTTGGAGTGCTTTCTATAGCTTCATGTCTATATATATCATTATTATAATCAAGCTTTAAATACTCAGATAAAGGATGAAAGTTAATAGACTGATAATGTTCTAAGTTATTTTCAAATAAGTATTGTTCTAATTTTCTTTGTTGATATTCATTATTGACTTTAATACTCATCATGTAAGTTCTTATTCGACTTTGTGGCACTCCAAAATTTCTAGAATCTAATGTATATATTTGATTTACATATCCCAAAGATTCTAAAAACTCACACCACTCAATAAAATTATCTTTATGCTTATCTGATAAAATTTCACTTACGTTTTCCATTAATAAAAAGCTAGGTAGCGTTTTATCTTGTTCAATATACTCTTTTAATATTCTTTCAATTTGCCATAACAATGTACTTCTATTATTGGCATTTCTATCTATACCACCTTCATTTTTATGCCAATGACCGCTTTTTGATAAATCTTGGCACGGAAATGAATATGTAAGTAAATCAGCATCAGGCAAATCTATAGCTTTTACCGAAGTGATATCTACTAAATTATTTGTTCTTCCAATTGCAATTAATATTGACTTAAGTTGTGTCATATTTAATGCACTTAAACCTCTTTGAGTCATCGGTTGTTTTCCATCATTAGATAAACTATATTTTGACAAAATTTTCAAAATAGATTCTCTCGTATGATGTCTTAGTGGTTTAAGATCTTGTGAACCATTATGAATGATATCATATGCATATAAAGCGCCAATTTCCCATTCAACAGTTGCTACTACTGAATAATCAATATTTAAGTTTTTTAATGCTTGAGCTTGGCTGCCTATACCACTAAACGTTTCTATTACTCTAAAAATTTTAATTCCCCCTTTAATTTGTAAATGTTAATAAATATTTATTACTATCAACTTTTTTGAAAGTAAAGAATTTATAACCAAAATACTCTAGATGTTCATGAGTTATAGGGGTTTTTTCTTTTAAACCAATTATATTACTAAAATAATCATACAAATTAATATTTAAAAAATGTAATTCTCTATTAAATTCCCCATCTAATTTACCTTTTATAGATTCTCCCTTAAAATCAATGATGTCAAGTTCAGCATCTTGAATAAAAAAGCTTTTCATATCGGCTACATTATTATAATTAGATTTAATTAAATGAGGATTCCTATTAGAAAATTCGCCATTTATTCCTGAACTATCCCATCTCTTATTAGCTTTTAAAGGTACAACAATTGGTAATTTAATAAAAACATCTGAATTATCCACTTTTAAGTCAGATTTTATATTATTTTTCTTATTAAATTCTTTAATATTTTTTTTAATAGAATCGATATCGTTAAAAATATCTTCTCTCAAATTTCTATTATCTACAAATTGCAAATACTCATTTATCGAGTTATCATTACATAATTTTGACTTCTCTTTTTGATCATTGAATAATTCATTTAAAGACTCATTAGTTTCACATAATAATTCATTATTAAATATAAATCCATTTTCTGTAAAGTTTGCAGAGCCCACGAAGCTTTTAGTCTCTTCATAGTTAGAAAAAACATATGCTTTAATATGAGTTAAAGCTGCCTTATACTGATAATAAATATTTACATTTTTATTTATACTCATAATTCTTAAATACTGTTTATGATTAGCTTTTAATACGCCTTCTTGACTCATACCAATGAATAACTCTATTTTTAAATCAGGAAATTCTTCTATAATTCGTTCTAAAAAAGATGCTGAAGCATATCCTGAAATAATCGATAACTTATCATAAATTTTACAGTTTTCTTTTAGTACATTTAAATATAGTTCATTATTATAAATCATTACTATTAGACCTTAGCCATTTTAAACAAACTATCAACATATTTTTCAATTCCTCCATCTACTAACTCAGGAGATGTAGTAAGAATTTTGGCAGTATTTAATTTTAAAACTGTTCTAAATAAATTTCTTGAGCTATCACTATAATTTGCATATTGTTTCATAATTTCTCTAAATAATTCAACATTATATCCTAAACCTGGTCTTTCAACTAATTGAAGTATAGTATCAGTAGTATTACCTATTAAAATTTTGTAAGTTTCGTCAATACTATTTTGCCATGACAAATGAATATACCACCATATCGTTTTCAACCAAATTCTACGTGATGTTTGATAAAAATGAGAAGCATTCATTCCCCATCTAGCATGTACAATATCTGGTATCACTTTAATAGATAAAAATCTCCAAATTTCGTCATTTGCCGCTACTCTATTAGAAAAATTATCATCTTTTCTTAAAATATCATATAACTTTAATCCAAATAAAACGTCAAATTGATAGTCCAATTTATTCGCATTATCAAAATTATATTCATCATATAATGAATCTCTAGCTTCAATTAATTGTTCACGTAAATGTTCAAATTCTTTTGGAGGATTAATAGGTTCAATTTCATTTATATTAACGATTAGTTTATCAAAGTCTTTATTGGCATTACTTATATCGTATCTTATATTTTCCCAATTAATCATATTAATTTGTTTCCTCCTGATTTAAATTTTCAATACCATTCATAAGGCTATTTTGGATAGAAAATATATCACTAGTATCTACATTAAAAGTTTTTACCCAATATGAAACAGCTGAAAGAATTGTACCAGGAAGTAAATTTTCTTCATCGTCTATAGAATATTGTTCAATGAGAATTACCTCTTGAATAATAAGTGCCATAGCTTGCATAATAATATGATTCATATATCCAAGATTAATTTTTCTTGTTTCTTTTTTCACTTCTGAAAACAGAGGATGTTTAATATTAAATGCAATACTTACATTAGATGCATCTAATGTATCTTCATCTGGCGATATCCAATTTTTTTCAATTTTCCACAATGGTCCTTCTTTATCTTCAAACTCTGTAATAGGAAAACTAGATCCTACTCCATCCACTACTAATTCAATAGGATTTAAATCTTCATAAGATAAAGTCATTCCTTGTGTATTTGCCATATATGGTAGCGTATCTTTTACTTCTTTTAAGTATAAAAAGAAATCTAGATTGATTACTCCTCTAATCGTTGAAGGCTCAAAATTATAATCAAATGTAATTTCTAGTTTATTTGCTTGATTTTTAAAAGATGCAATTCTCACTGTTTCTTGAAAGCTAGAGCTTTTTGAATAAATATGTACTGCTAAACCTATAGTATTATCAGTACATGTGATACCATTTTTACCGAATAATAAATATGGTTTTTCAATAATCAATTTTTGCTCTAATCTAAGATTGTTATCGTAAGGAGACCACATTGAGTCAAATTCATTAATATTAATAGAAACTCCATTTTCGCTATCTATTGAAATTTCTTTTTCTTCTTCCAAATCATTAGAAGAATAATATAGTCTGAGTTGTTCAAATTTAACCCCTGCTTCATCAATAAACTTCTCATTTAGCTTTCTATATAATGCTATTTGATTTGTCGAAAGAGTCAAAATTAATCATCTCCTTTCTCTTTATATTTATCTGAAGCTATAGAAACATTAGGTATAAAGTCTAAGGTATTAGTTTTTATAACCATTTCTCCAGAGACAATAACTTTATCGTTACTCATATTTTTTATAATAAATTCATCTAAATTATTAGACTCTTGATAAATTGATATTTGTTCATCATTAAATTGTTCAATATTTTTATTTAAAATCTGTTCATTAATTTTATTTATTTTAATGTCACTAATTTCAAAAGGAAACTGAATTTCTTCTCCCATCGTTTTTATCCAGTCTTTTTTCGTCATTTTTTTCTCTTGAGATAAAACTTCAAGATAAACAACACTAGTAGCTGTATTTTTAATACTTGCTTCAAACTCTACTTTCACTGTATTTCTATCAATTGGTTCAGAAGATAAAATATTGATATCAGCTAATCTATTCTTATCACTTGAGATTCTAGAATTAGTAATATTTTTTCTCTTACTTGTAGAAGTTCTTCCGTAATTTTTTGGAGGTAAAAATAACTTACCAAATTTTCTCGAAATGCCTGACGTAGCTGATGATTGTTTTTCACTATCATTACCTTGATAAAAATCACTTATTGTTTTACTTGTTGTAATTTTCATTCTATTTATAATACCGAATCCATCTTCGTCTATCCAATTAGCATGATCAGCATTTTCTGTTGCTCTTAAATATTGTTCAAGCTTATCATAGCCTTCTTTTTGAAATTTTATTGCTAATGGTCCTTCTGAATTAGGTACAAAAAAACCAATTAGTAAATCATTTTCATTAAACAAACTTGCTTTAGGTGCCCATTCACCATCAATACTATACTCAACAATCATCCCTGGTTTTCTACAATAAGCAATTATTTTAGAAGTATTTTCTAAGACTTTTTTCTCATTTTTTAGGCCAATTAATTCTAGCGGTGAATATCTATTATCAGGGGGTGTCATTTTAAGCTCTTCTTTAGAAACTTTTTTAAAAGCAATATGTCCTACCGGTGTTTTGCTCGGCTTATCCATACCATTTTTCTTTAGATAAATGGGTTGAGTGACTATAGTTTTGTCTCTACTTTCTCCCTTTAAAGCACTTGTATATAACTCTTTCATAAGTTCAAAAAATGGTTCTATATTATAGTTATCAAGTAATGGTTCTTCATTTACTCGTGCAATTAATTTAGAATTATTAACTAGCTTTCTATATTCTTCATTATTTAATCTTGGATTATACCATCTTTGAATTGCATATTTTAATGCTATCTCTTTATCTTCTTCCCAAGGATAAAGCTTTTCTTCATCTTCATTTAAATTAAAATCTTTTAAGTAAGGTATGATAATCGTTGTGCCTGTTTCTTCATTTGTATATTGACTTAATCCAAATATTTCTAAGAACTCTTTAATTTTTTCTGAATCAGTCAGAGGAAAGATTCTTTCATCTGATTCATCTTTATATTCTCCCCACCAAGCAATGCCTCTTACATTATTCGGTAGTAGTTTCTCTTTTTGTTTTGGACTTTCTATAAGCGAAGCAATTAGTCTTTCTTCAAAACCATTATCAGTCTTCACACGAGTATAATAGATAACTATTCCTGCTCCAATTCTGAAATAACTCGTTTTTCCTAAACCCCAGCTACCACCTGCTCCTTCTGCTTCTTGATTTTTGCCTATTCCAAATACTAATTTATAAAAATTACTTTTATTTAATTCTTCTGGGTCAGTAGAACTATAATTTCCTGTTAAACCAGAAGTATTTTTATCTCTTATTGCAATGAAATTTTCATATTTATTGTATTTACTATTTAAATTGTCTTCTACACCTTCAAGATTAGTTGCAAGTTGATAAGAATTGAAATTTCCTAATGTAAAATCTACAATTGTTTCACTACTTTCTGGTAGTGTAGCATCTAAACTATTTTGTAAAGACTCTCTAACCATAAGATCTACAATAGGTAAACTCTTATTTTGTAACGATCTTAAAATTGCATCACCATCTTGAGCCATGCTTTGTAAATCATTGGGAGCATTTTTTAATTTCATTTTTCTTTCTCCTCATTTTTAAAATCTTCTTTAAATTCATCTTCATCTATCATTTCATCTTTAAAATCAATTTTTGCAGAAATATAAGTAGTATTATTACCTTTAGAGACTCCTGGAAGCATAATATTTATTCCAATAATGTCCTCTGGAAAATCTAGTTTTTCTCTAGATTCTGGATTTTTGACTTTAATATCCTTATCTCCCTTATTAATTCTATAAATAATTAATTGAGGCACATTACCATATCCATATTTTTCCCTAGTATTACGAACATCTATCATTTTAGCTGATCTTCCTTCTTTTTTTTCAAGAGGAGTTTCTATATCAGAATATAAATCTTCTGGTACTCTTAGGGTGCCAATTGAAATTGTATCTCCTTGACTTCTTTTAACCAATTTCGTACGAACAACTGAATTCACATGAAATCCATTGATATTCCACTTATGGTTTTCTGAAGAAGAAACCTTTCCTGTTCCTGATAAAATAACACTCCAACCGTTAAGGGTACCTCCATTTGTTTCGAGCCATTCAATTAAGGCAGGTAACGCTCGCATTTTAGTATCTATTTGTGATACTTTATAATCTTCTAAGAAAGCCTTAATTTTCGAATTATCAACATTTCTCCATATAAGTTTATTATTTTTAACTTCACAGTTCTTTAACTCTTCAAGAAACCCTTTTGTTATATTTAAATTATGTTTTAACATGTCACTATTTTTTTCGAAATATACTGTTTGACTATTAAATCCAAAAAAGTCAAATTCTCTTTCAATAGATGACTGTTGTTTATTATTTGATGTAATTCTAATTAGTTGATAATCTGGTGAGTTCTTAATACGTGGAGCATAGTCTATAGGTGTATTTCCATTTATGGCATATTGTTGTATTTCTTCTCTTAATTCTTCATTCATTTGACTTAAAAATAAGAAGCGTCTATTAGCATTTTCATCTAACCATACTCTAGGAAAAATTTCATATCCTTTTCTATAACCAAACCATCTTCCCATTTGCATTAAAGTATCAGCTTGATTTGTGGTACGTAAGAAATAAGTAGTAGTTAATCCTTCTAATGTTAAACCTCTTGATAAAGTGTTTCCACCTATAACAATAAATGCTGGAGCAACCTCAGGCATATTATTTTTATCAGGATATATTAATCTTACTTGTTGATTATTTACTCTTGTTCTA
The DNA here is from genome assembly GCF_001809205.1 of Staphylococcus sp. HMSC069E10. NCBI lineage: Bacteria > Bacillati > Bacillota > Bacilli > Caryophanales > Staphylococcaceae > Staphylococcus > Staphylococcus sp. HMSC069E10. The sequence goes on from NZ_KV796466.1 coordinate 38,891, forward strand.
CTATTATCTATTGCTAAATGTATTCCATTATGAAATACTGGGGCCTTTTCCTCATTTAATGGTATATAACTTATAAATTCATCATCATCAAGAGAAATCATTTTAATTAATTGTTCTTTAACTTTTTCCCATATCGGATATTCTGGCACAAGCTCTGGTGTAGAATAACTTCCCATACCCTCAAGAAAAACTCGTTTATTCATAACATATTGTTCAGATTTATATAATTCATGAAATTCTGATAACACTTGTTCGTCAAAATTATCTTTTAAATATTTAATATAATTTTGAACTTTGTCAGCAATGATTTCATGATGATCTATTTTAAAACTTGTATGTATTAACATACTAATAGGTTTTTTTAGTGAATATGTTCTTATAGCACAAACCGTCAATATAAACCATCTTATTGAATCTTTAAAACTTCTTGGTATATTTTGTCCAGTTTCCCCCTTTTGAATATCTTTTACCAAATTTGCATCTGTTTCACTAATTTCTTTTATAATTTCAACTTTTGGACTTTTTTCTGGCTCTTCCATACCAAAAATTTGTGTAGGTCCTATATAATCTTCGGATGGTTCTAATAAAGTTATAAAGTCTTTAGGATATAAAGAGTCTTTACTAGTTTCATTTAATACATTTGCATAAGGAGTTGCAGTATAAGATATATAATTCATCGCTAAGAATGATTTATCGTTCACTAATTTTTTAATTAATTTATTAATTGTTGAATTTTCTTCTTCTATATCCTTAGTATTAATACTTGCTTGATCAGCTTCATCGTCTATTACTAGTATTCTCAATTGCTTTGCTTTATTAGGGTCTGATTTTAGCCATTTAATCAAACTTTCCAGTCTTCCTTTATTTTTCAGACACACAGTAAAATACTTATCCCTAGAGTTATTACTTAAATTATATTTGCTAATATCGTGTTCAGGTTCTCTAGATCTAATAGTCGGGTTATCTACACGTGTCCAATCCAAATTTCTCAACTTCACATTTTTTAAATCATCGTATAATCTTGAAGCTGTTTGTCGTCTTAAGTTTTCTATGACACCTGATAAAACAATAAAATAATTAAAACCATTATCAGCAGCCATAGCCATTAATCCTGCCATATTAGCTGTTTTCCCAGACTGAACATTACCAACTACTAAACCTTTTATAGGTCCGCTCTCTCGAGTATCAAATTGTAATGATTTTAATATCTCAAATGAAGATTTTTCTATATTAGTAATTGATTTTTCAGAAAAACCTTTATCTTCAAGTTTTTGTTTATATGTTTGCCAAGATGAATAAATAGTATTAGGTATTTTAGCATCATTTTCAGCGTTTCTTCCTAATTTGACAATATTAACTTCCTTTTCTAACTGATACATTTCATCAACAAGTTCTTCCCATTCTTGTACTGTCAATCTCTCAGCAATCAAAGCAGAAGATAGATTATCTAACATTTGTTGTGTATCGGTATTTTCATTACCTAAATTTTTGATTTCTTCCCAACTTTGACCTATCTTATTTAATCTATGATGAATATGATTTACATATACTTCGTATTTACTATCGTTTATTTTCATAAATATCCCCTTATAAAGTATTTTTAATATATTAATTATATAATATGTATATGTATAAATAAATATATTGCAAACCATAATACTATAAAACAAAAAAGATATCATAAAATACTGACTTAGCAGTTTTTTATGATATCTTTATTTAATTCATAATATTTAAGGTTAAAAACTCTATATTTTTTTTGTTTTTTATAATTTTTTGGTATTCTTCATCCGATACATAATTTATAGTAGTTGAATTTGTGAATAAATCTAATTCACCTTTACTATCAAAGCTATTGATTAGGTAACTTTCACCTTCAAATTTCCCTAACATTTTAGTATATAAAACATTATAATATCCATTAATATCAAAAGAAAAATTTAATTTATCATTTTCTAAAGCTTTAGAAATATTATTTGCAATTCTTCTAATTACTGAAACCACGACACTATTACCCGCTTGCTTATATAATTGACCATGTGATACTTCTTTAGGTAACTTAAATTCTTTAGGAAATCCTTGAACATTAAAAGTTTCACGAGGTGTTAGCTTTCTAATTCCATATTTTGTTTTAATTAAAGGGACATTATGCCCTCCAGTACCCATATTTGCGGTAAGTGTAGGAACTACACCGTTTCTATTAGCTCTAACATATTTTCTTCTCCACTGATAAACTATATTAGAGTCTACTATGCTTTCATTCAAAGTATCATAAAAAGGTTGTTTTCCTTTTCTGTAATAATATCTCTCATCTTTAGGGTCAGCAAAATCTATTACTTCTTCTAATGAAGTCTTTAGCTCAATAGCTTTTGGAAAATTAAAACTATCAAAAGCTTCATATGATTTAAAACCAACGATATATATACGTTCACGATTTTGAGGAATATTACCATAATCTTTAGCATTTAATACTTTCCATTTTATAAAGTATCCGTTCATAGTCAATGCCTCTTTAATAACTTTAAAAGTATTTCCATCATCATGTGTTACCATATTTTTTACATTCTCTATAAAAATAGCTCTAGGTTCTTTTTTCTTTATAATTCGTAGTAACTCAAAAAATAAATCTCCTCTTTCATCTTCAAATCCTTTTCTATAACCAGCAATACTAAATGCTTGGCAAGGAAAGCCACCAACTATAACGTCACTTTCAGGAACTTCATTTTCATTAACTATATGAATATCTCTAGTATCTAAAAATGTACTATCGTAATTTTCCTTATAAGTTAATTGAGCATTTTTATCAAACTCATTCGCGTAATGAACTTTAAATTTATTAGTTTGTTCAAAACCTAATTCAATTCCTCCAACACCACTAAAAAAAGCAGCAAGTGAATATTTTTTATTCTTAACTTTATTGCTCTTGGACGACATTTTATTCACTCACTTTCAGATATTTTTTAAACTATAACATTAACTTCTAAATGCGTACTTACGTTCTATTTTAATCTATTTTCAGATACCCAACCAATCGAATCTAATGGCGGATTATTTTCATCAATCCAAATAAATTCTATTCCAATTCCTCTTTTATAATCTTTAAATTTATACAACCTTATTCCATTAATACCAACTTCAATTAATTTTTGCTTAGTTAATACTTCTCTAGGTTCAAGTTGAAATACTCCTCTTAAAATCCATTCACCAAGTATCTGTTGATCTTTGTAAGATTGTATACTTTTACCATTATCTTGATTTATATAAGCTTTTATAATATTTTTTGAAGATATAAATTCTAAGTTGAAAATTCTTTTTTCCTTTGGTAGTAATAATTTATTTGAATTCTCTTTAAACTTACCAATGTCTTTACCAAAAAAATCAGGTTTTTGATTGTGAAATGTTCTAGAATTAGGAATGGGAATATACATTTCACTTATTGGTCTAAAAATTGTTTTCTCTATTTCTTTTTCTAAATTTTTATTTCCAATGTTTTCAACATATTCCATTAAATTATTACGGATATTTCTCATTTCTTCTTTTTTATCTTTAGATTTCCATTCATTTAATAAAAGTGTTTTTAATTCATTCTCAATATAATCTAACTTTTGTATATTAACATGATCTTTATATTTACTTATTATATTTTTTATTCTTTTTTCTCTATTATTATTAGATTTACCTAATTTAAAACCACCATTAAAACCATTAAAACCAGAACTTTCTTCAACTCTTCCATTTTTATTATAAATTATCCAAGATACAGAGTCCTCAATTTCATCTTCTAGCAGTTGACTAAAATAATCATTATTATCTTTTTGTCTATTTAATTGCTCAAAAACCTCAAATGGATCTTCTATATAGTTCACGTCCCAAGACTCTACTATAATTTCTCTATTATTAAAAGTCATAAGTAATTGACTATCTGCTGAAGTATATTTGTATTCATGCTTATCATCTTTAAATTTAAAATTTGTAGGATTTTTTAAACTTGTAGCACCTATAATTTCTAACTTCTCTAAGTTTATGAAATTATAGGAAGTTTCTCCAACATGTATTTGAGGTTTTTCACCTTTTTTAGATGGCATCAATACATGATATACAGATTCTACTTCTACATCAGTTCCTTTAAATCCTTTTATTTGTTCTTTAGATGATTTAATTCTTTTATTTCTTAAAGTTGCTATTTTAAAAGCTAATTTTTTATATAATTGTTTATTTTTCTCATTTGCTTGTTCTTTTGTTTCAGAATTTTTGGCATTCACAGTTATTTTATTTAATATATTTCCCCAATTATCAATTTGACTATTTTTTTTAAATTGAGCTATTTTTTGATCTCCTGAATATAATCCAAATGATTTAATACCAATTAAATATTTTTTATTTTCGTCAATCAATAATGAAGCATCATATGAAGTGTTTGCGATATCTTCACCAACAGCTCCAAATGATTTTTGAAAAACTGTTTCTTGAAATTTTGAATTCACTATAGGAGCAACTGTTGTATTAATATCTTCACTTTTTTGAGAAAAAGCTTCACTTAGACTAGCAAAATTAGTTATTAAATTTTTATATTTTGCTTTTTCATCTTTGTCTAGAGTAAACCACATATTTATTCACCTAATTACAAAATTAAATTATTTTAATACTTACTATTTAAAATATACATTAATTTTCCCTAAAAGTGCTATTATTAGTCGAATTATTGCTATTGCAACATCTATGATATTCAAATTTTATATTATATAATAAAAATGTCTTAGGAGAAGTCCTAAGACGCTGAGGAAAAGTTTCTCAGAAAAAAATTTTCTGGGATGTTGAGGATTTATGATTAGAGAAGTGTTTGTCGACAATTTATATCTTCTCTAATCAGGGCACGCCTTAGCGGAAAATAGGGTGTGTCCTGTTTTTAGGTTTAGTTTTGATGAGATTGAAGTGTCTAAGAAGATTGAAGAATAACCACTTGTTCTTCAATGTCTTAGGCACTTTAATTATTATAATCCTAAATGTTTAATAAAAGTTACAAGTTCTTCTTTCATTTTAGGATCTTTTAACGCATATTCTATTGTCGTTTTAACGAATCCTAATTTTTCTCCAACATCATAACGATCACCATCAAAGTCATATGCATACACTGGAACAGCACTATTCATACGTTCAATCGCGTCGGTTAATTGAATCTCATTACCGGCGCCTTCTTTTTGTGTTTTTAAATAATCGAAAATTTCTGGCGTTAAAATATAACGTCCCATAATCGCTAAATTAGAAGGTGCTGTACCTTGTTCAGGTTTTTCAACAAATTGTTTCACCTCATAGCGACGACCCTGTTTCTCTAATGGATCAATTATGCCATAACGGTGAGTTACATTTTCAGGCACTTCTTGCACCCCAATAACAGAATGTCCTGTTTCTTCATATACATTCATTAATTGTTTAATCGCTGGCTCTTCAGACTCTACGATATCATCGCCTAATAATACTGCAAATGGTTCGTTACCAATGAATTGACGTGCAGTATAAATGGCATGTCCTAATCCTTTTTGTTCTTTTTGGCGTACATAGAAGATATTCGCTAAATCTGTAGAATAATGTACTTTTTCTAGTAAGTCTGTTTTACCTTTTTCTTCAAGGACCATTTCTAATTCTTTTTGATTATCGAAGTGATCTTCAATCGCACGTTTATGTTTACCAGTCACAATAATAATATCTTCAATGCCCGCACGTGCTGCTTCTTCAACAATATATTGAATCGTTGGCTTATCTAAAATAGGAAGCATTTCCTTAGGCATGGCTTTTGTCGCTGGTAAAAAACGTGTCCCTAAACCAGCCGCAGGTATGATGGCTTTCTTTATCTGTTTCAAACTCGAATATCTCCTTTGCGCATTCTGTCTTTTATATTATAAGTAAGTTTATCATTCTTTTATTGTCATTCATAGCGATTGACTGTATTCTTCCATGATATAAAAAATAAGAAGCAAGATTGAAATTCAATGATTTCTCTCTCACTTCTTTGATAAGTTATACAAATAAACTAATGAATAAGATAAAGATGATGCCCGATACTGAAATGATGGTTTCAAGTAATGACCAAGTTAAGAATGTTTCTTTCACAGTCAATCCGAAATATTCTTTAAACATCCAAAATCCAGCATCGTTAACGTGTGATAAGATAACGCTCCCTGCGCCAATAGCAAGTACGACAAGTGCCACATTGGCATCTGAATGTTGTAATAATGGTAAGACGATACCTGTTGTTGAAATTGCTGCGACTGTTGCTGAACCTAGTGCAATACGTAATACTGCAGCGACAATCCATGCTAGTAAGATAGGTGACATAGTTGAACCTTCGAATAGCTTAGCAATCGTATCCCCTACACCGCCATCAATGAGAACTTGTTTAAATGTACCGCCACCACCAATAATTAAAATCATCATCCCAATTGGGTAAATAGCATTCGTTACAGATTTCATAATGTCATCCATTTTTCTTCCTCTATGTAAGCCCATTGAAAAAATAGCAAAGATGACTGAAATTAACATCGCTGTACCTGCTGTACCGATAAAGTAAATGATTTGTTCAAACAGATTTTTAGCATTTTCATGTCCAGTCACTAATTGAACAACCGTTGATAATAACATTAAAATCACAGGTAATACAGCAGTGAGAATACTTAAACCAAAACTTGGCATTTCAGATTCTTTAAATTCTTTTTGTGAACCAAGTGCTGAAATATCCCCTTCACGTGTATAAGCTGATGGGATGAGTTTTTGTGCAAATTTATTAAAGATTGGACCTGCAATGAGTGTCACTGGAATGGCAATAATAATCCCATATAGTAACACATGTCCAATATTCGCTTTTAATTCTTTTGCTATAACTACTGGACCAGGATGTGGTGGTAAAAAACCATGTGTCACAGATAATGCTGTTACCATAGGTAATCCTAGTTTCAGTGGTGACACTTTCGCACGTTTAGCAATTGTAAAAACAAGTGGAATGAGTAATACTAATCCTACTTCAAAGAATAATGCAATACCAACGATGAAAGCTGCAATCAACATTGCCCATTGAACATGTTTTTGTCCAAATTTATCAATCAGTGTATCCGCAATACGGTTGGCACCTCCACCATCTGCCAGTAATTTACCAAGTATTGCGCCTAATCCAAAAATCAGTGCAATATGACCTAGGGTGCCGCCCATACCTGCTTCTATCGTTTCCATTACTTTATTTAAAGGCATACCTAATAAGATGGCCGTTACAATAGATGTAATAATTAATGAAATAAATGTGTTGAGTTTTAAGAAAATAATCAATGTTAATAGTAATACGATTCCAATAACCACACTTGCTAGTGTCCATATTGTTCCCATTTGTCTTCTCCCCTTTAATGTTTCATTTATTTAAATACGTCGATTAATTCATATGTTTACGTTGAAAATCTGCAATTTCTTCATAGCGATCTTCGAGTGTACGGCTTAAGTTTATGAATATCGTTACAAGTTGTTGATACATATTTACTGTATCTTGGTTCGGTTGATGTGCATAAGTCGTACCAACCATATTTTCGATAATTGAATAATCTTCAATATCTCCCAATGCTTTTAAACCAAGGACACACGCACCTAGACAAGAACTTTCATAACTTTCTGGTACGATGACATCCGTATCAAAAATATCTGCCATCATTTGACGCCATACTTCACTTTTCGCAAAGCCACCTGTTGCTTTAATCGTATTTGGTGTTTCATTCATTACTTCGATAAGTGCTAAATAAACGGTATAAAGGTTATACAACACCCCTTCAAGTGCAGCGCGTATCATGTGTTCTTTTTGATGTGACAATGTTAAGCCAAAGAATGAACCACGCGCATTCGCATTCCATAAGGGTGCACGTTCTCCTGCAAGATACGGATGGAAAATTAAGCCATCTGCACCTGGCTTAACACGACTCGCTATTTTAGTAAGCACATCGTAAGGATCCACTCCCAAGCGTTTAGCTGTTTCAACTTCACTGGCGAGTAATTCATCTCTTAACCATCGAAGAATGACACCCCCGTTGTTGACCGGTCCACCAATCACATAATGGTCTTCATCTAAGACATAACAGAAAATGCGACCTTTATAATCTGTACGCGGCTTATCAATAACTGTACGAATCGCACCTGATGTCCCAATTGTGACTGCAACTTCCCCTTTTTTATAACTATTGACGCCTAAATTTGATAACACGCCATCACTTGCGCCAACTACAACCGGCGTATTTTCATCGATGCCCATCAATGTGGCATAACGTTTTTTCATCCCTTTTAAAATATGGGTCGTTGGTACAAGTTGAGGCAATTGAGAGGCTGAAATACCGAGTAATTCAAGTGCTTCTTGATCCCAGTCTAATTGCTGTAAGTTAAACATACCTGTTGCTGAAGCCATAGAGTGATCAATCACGTATTCTCCATAAAGTTGATAGAAAATATATGTTTTAATATCCGCAAACATTGCAGTATTTTGATAAATATCTGGTTGTTCATGTTTCATCCAAAAGATTTTAGAGAGTGGTGACATAGGATGAATGGGTGTACCTGTGCGTTTATAAATGTCATGCCCCTCATATTGTTCATTTATCAAGTCAGCATATTGATTCGCACGGTTATCCGCCCAAATCATGCTTTCAGTTAAACGCTCGTGTTGGCTATCTAATGCAATTAAGCTATGCATTTGCGCACTAAAAGAAATGAGTTTAATATCTTCTTTATGCACCCCATATTCGCGAATCACATGTTTGACTGTCATTAATACGGCATCGAATAATTCATCAGGATTTTCTTCTGAAACATCAACATTTGGCGTATGTAATGGATAGCCAATATTATGCTTTGTAATAAATTGACCTTGTTCATCATAAAGTACTGACTTTGTACTTGTTGTTCCAATATCTACTCCAATCATGTATTTCATATGTATTCCTTCTTCCTTCTATTTATTGTAACCAAAAGCTTTCAATATCCTTACCTACATCGTCAAAGTTTAAATGAAACGCTTCTCTTAACGTATCCGTATCATAACGTTCTACCGCTTCTATAAATATCGAATGATTACGGTGTATTCTATCAAAATCTTCTTTATTTGTTCTCATTCGCTCTCTCATTGAACATAATACAAGCACTTCTACAATGGGTTTCAAATGATTCCAAAATGTTTGAAGATAATGATGTCGAGAGGCATGAATCAATGCTTCATGAAATTGAAGATCGTGTTGCGTAAATGATTCAGCATCTTCAAATTGAACAGCGACTTTCATCATTTCTAAATGTTTTTTCATTTCTTTAATCACTTTTTTTCTATCCATATGCTTTAATTTTGAAAATGCAAAGGATTCAAGCATTAATCTTAAATCATATAATTCTTTCTTTTCTTGTTCACCAAATTCAAGAACCCTTGCACCCATGCGCTCGAGGTGAATGAGTTGATTCGTTTGCAGCAATTTAAATGCATCTCTAACTGGAGAGCGACTCACATCGAATTGTTTAGCCACTTGATTTTCAGTTAGTAATGTATCGGGTTCAAGTGTACTGTTAACAATCTGAAACCTGAGTTCCGCAGCGATACTTTCCCCTGTAGTCATTCTGTTTTTCCATTGTTTCGGATAATGCTGTTCCATCTTTTCACCTCAATACGTTAACTTGTATACAAGTATAGTAATACACCATTTCAAATTTTGCAAGCGCTTACTTTTTTGTAATTTAAAACACCTAGCTCATGATAAGCCAGGTGTTTATTACGATTCGTTTTGATATACTTCGATACAATAATGTGTTTGATGGCAGTTGGGACATGTTAATTGTCTTGTTTTAGGTGTATGTTTCGCTTTCACGAAGGCACCTAATGTAGGTTTAAATGTATGCTGGCAATTCGGACATAGATATAACACTTTTTTTAAATATATTGCTGTCAGCGCAATGGCATATGTGATTAAGATGGGGAATATAACAATCAATGGCTTAATTGAACGTTCTAATAGACTTAATAGTAAACCACTATATTGTATGATCCCTAAGATTCCAGCACTTATCCAAATCTTTTTTCTAAAGTATGCTATTTTATATTCTTGTTTCATAGCGTCATCTATGTCAGTAAGATGGTTTATAGGCGCACTTGACTGTTCAGAAATGTATGTTTCGACTTTTTCAATTTGATTTAACGTATGACTGTACATCTCTACTTTTGAATGTAACGCATCTTTTCTCAATGAAAGTAATGTTTTAAACGTGTTCATATTTGTATCTTCATCAAGTAATGTCTTTATTTCATCTAACGTACATCCTAATTGTTTTAATACTAAAATCAGTTCAAGCTGCTTTACATGTTCGTCAGTATAATATCTGCGATTAGAGTCAGTTTGTCGATGAGCTATAAGTAATCCTCTTCGATCGTAATATTGTAATGTTCGAATCGTGACTTTACTCTGTTTTGCCAATTCTCCAATCGTATAGTGTGACATATCATTCACCTCCTACTGTTAACATAGCTAATGACGCTACGTCATAAGCAAGTATTATTTTAACATTTGCTTATGAAGTCTGCCGGAGGTCTCATTCTTCTTGAATCCACTGTTTAATGTGGTCAATAATACCTATTGTGCCATTAGGCAGATTATCCAAGACAGCAGGAAAGTCGATATGTCCGATACCAGAATATATGACTTCATTTACTTCACCGCCATATTTTTTATACATTTTCATTGTTTCTTGTGAATCCGTGTAAGGAATGATTTCGTCATCTTCACCTGAAATAAATAAAAGTTTAGGAAATTGTTCTATTTCTTCTATATCTGGAAGGTAATCTGCGTTTGTAGAATAAATGATATCTGTAATAATCGTTTTAATGGGTGCAATATATGAAAATAAATTACGAATGCTATTATTTTTGTTATGAAAAGATTTTTTCAAAATATATTGCGGTAAATTTTTAAAAGCAATCATCTCATCTTTAAAATGATCTCTTTTACTATTTGAAGTAAATAAACGTGACAACATGCTTTGATTTGGTGTAATACGTGCGGCGCTATTTAAATAAACTAGATGTGAAATAGGTAAAGTATTAAATTTTAATAAGCGTGTGCCAATCATCCCTCCCATAGAATAACCTATGATAACTAAATTTTTAATACCGTATGTTTCTATAACTTGTGAAAGCACATCATTGATACGCTCAGAATAATCATCTAACGTATGTTGTTCTCTTACAATGTTAGAGCTTTCGCCTCTACTTGGACAATTAACAAAAATCAGGTTGTTGTCTCTAAAATAAGGTTCAAACAACAACATAATGCGATATGTCATCATTGCTCCATGTATAAATACGATGGTTTTATCTGCATCCCTATTTCCGGCAAATGCGACTTCAATGTGTTCACCCTTAAATTGTTTTAGTTCATATCGTTGTGACTTAAAATTCTGCTCAATCATTTTAAAACTCCAAAAAATATATATTACTATTCATTTATTTTATCATAAAAATATATCATTTTATCTTACATAAAAAAGCGAAACAATAGCTATACGTTTCTATCGTTTCGCTATATGACTAAATTATTTATCTTTATCTTGAATGTCTGAGTGAATGGTTTGCATTTTTGCTTCGACATCTGAGATTTCTACTGCACATTCTTTAAGTTTATCTTTATAGTCCTCAGTATTGGTATTATTTTTATAACGAATTTTATGTTCTAAACTTGCCCACATGTCCATACCTATTGTTCGAATTTGAATTTCTACTGGTGTAGCCTCTACTCTATCGGCTAGAAAAACTGGAATCGACACGACTATATGAAGACTGCGATAACCATTTTCTTTTGGATGTTCAATATAATCTTTACGTTTAAGTAATTTAACGTCCTCTTGTTTTAATAATAACTTCTCAATCACATAAATATCTTCAAGATAATTACACACCACACGGATACCAGCGATATCTAAAATATTGGCTTTCGCTGTTTCTGCATCTATAGTTAAACCTTTACGTTGCAATTTTTTAACTAAACTCGTCATTTCTTTGACGCGACGTTCCATATGATGAATTGGATTATGTTTGTAAATATGATTAAAATTGTCATCTAAAATATCTAATTTTGTACTAATCTCTTTTAATGCAGAAGAGTATAAATGATCGAGTTCTACGAAACCCACGAGTTTATCGAATGCTTCATCTCCATTCTTAAACTTATTAATATTTTCTTTGAATTCACTGCGTAACTCTTCAATGTACAATGATGGTTTTCTCTCTACGTACATATTTGTTGCCTCCTTTAATCATCACTGTATATTATATCTAACTCTTAAGTGAACTAAAAATGATAACCTAGACTTTACGCTACTCATTTAGTCTGAGTCATTTAGTCATAAAAAAAGCCGAATAGCAGGTTTAATTGCTATTCGGACTTTATACATTATTCATCTTTTTTATGTTCAATCACTTGTGTATCACGATTATCAGCAATTTCTTTAGCACGTTGTTTTGCTTCTTTTTTAGTACTAAATGTATCAGACGCTTGTTTTGCATCTTCTGTTTTGACTTTCCATTCATGATCTTCATAATATACATGAACATCTTCATCATTAAGTTCAGGTCGTGCTGATGGATCTTTTTGATGTTGAGTAATATGTTTATGTTTTAATTCTTCTAATTCTTCTTTACTGGCATCTTTGTACCATTCTTCTGCTTGTTTTGTTGCAATAGGAATAGCGTCTCCCTCTTTGTAGCCGTCTTTTAACATCGCATTTGCAATATCAATTGCTTTTTTACGCTCTAATTCATCTAAATGTTTCCAAGTTTGTGGATAATCATTCATTGTCCAAGGCATGATGTCACGCTCCTCTATAGTGTTTAGTAAGCTTTACCACCCTACGCTATAATGAAACGTCATACATTGATATTAAGCGTCCACCGTTTTCTGATGATTTGTATGATCAACGTCTTTACGTGTTGCTACACAATTATCTTGTAACTTCATTAAGGCCGATTTTAAATAATTATACTGTGGTAAATCCGTCAATTCTTTTTCATTAAGACTACCGCGCAATTCAAAGTGTTTTGCTACATTTTCAAATGTGACAAGATATTCTCCCATTTGTTTATCTGAAATGCGTTGACGTTGTTTGTCTTGCATTGCACGCATTAACATAAAGCTAATTTCTTCTAAGGCAAACATACTTGGATAATAATAACGAATGGCCTCTTTATTCGAGAATAATTCGCCATTGGCTGAATTGTACACTTGTGTCATGTTATTCATTTTCACAGATAATGATAAACTTTCTGTTCTATCACGTGCTGTATCTTGGTATTTATTTTCTGAAAATAAATATTGGAAAATAACCGCTTCTTTACGTACCACTTCTGCAATCACAGTAGGTAACATGGTTGAAGCATTTTTTCGATTAATGATTAAAATACCAATGACCGCAATCACAATCCCAATCAATACGTCAACAATTCGTGTATACGCAATATCAATGGATAAATTACCAGAGGCTAAACCATTTAACAGGATGACTTGTGTTGTAATAAAAATAACTGCAAACGCATAATTTGCTGCGACAAATCCTTCTGTCATCATAGCAGACAGCCCCATTAAAATGACTGCGACAATTAAATGAGGTTGGAAAAAGAGTATGGCTGATAGAAGTAAAGTCCCTACAATTGTTCCAAGACCACGTGCTAATGAACGGTCTAACATCCGAATCGTCGTTAATCCTAATAATACTGTATGGGCGGATAATGGAATCCAATATGAACGTTGGATATTGAAAAATAACGAGACAAAAATAGCTGCGCCCATAATAACAGCATACGTTAATGCATTGCGGAAAATAATGGAATCGAGTGTTAAGTTTTGAACGATACGTTTACTATATAATGGCTTACGAATACTCGCTTCAGATTCTATTTGTTCTGGTTGTAATTGTGCAATTTCGTCTATTTTAAGTATGTGTTGCATCAAACTTTCAAATGGTTCATCCACATCGACTTTTTTAGTCCATTTTTCTCGTTTTGAAGATAATTTATAGGCATTTCTTGTAATCATATCCATCATCTCAATCAATTCTTGAGGGATGGGACGAATATTTTTTTCATTTAGTTCAAGTAACTCGGCATAAATTCCTTGGGCTGATGTATGAAGAAGCAATAACTTTTCAAAGCGAGAACTTAACTTTTCACTCATCGCAGTAGTCGATGTAATCAATAGTTTCTCTGAATTTTTAAATTTCGTTACTGTGTCTTGTGAAATGTCTTTAAATTTTTCAGCATCATTAAAGTGATGCATTAAATTATTAATCGTCTGAAAGTCAGAGGTAATCGCTCGATCTTCAGCTTTTTGTTTTTGGAATACAATAGTTAAAATGACGACTAATGTCGCTAACATTCCTCCAATAAAAATCGCTAAGCCACGAATCGGTGCTTGTTCTGGAGCGTCAGGTAAGTTACTGGATAAGCAAAATGTAACTAAAAAGAATGTGGATGAAGGACCCGCAATTTTTAACACATTAAATACATAGAATGGAATGACAGTAACGATTAATAATAATACGCCGTACAGAACTGGCTGATTGACAGTTAATGTTCCAAGCATCATACAAATGGTAAAGGATAACGTACAAATAATGACTGTTCTTAACATGGATTGTGCTGAACCTTTAAATACATAAGTATGTGCCAAAGTTCCAGTTGCTACGAGTAGACCAAAACTAAAATGTCCTAGTAAATACCCTATCAATGTTGGGATAATCATTAATAATCCTTGGCGTATACCTTTCCATAGATTAATTTTAGGCTTATCAAACCTTATTAATGAAGCAATCACATGTCCCACTACTATCTTTCCTTTCATTTTTCATACATCTTATCATAACATGAAAAACGCCTTGCCTAAGCACAAATATCACTTAGACAAGGCAAGTTTAGTTATTATTTTGTTTCTGCTACATCAATGACAGGTTCTTCAGCGACATATTTTCCTATATTTTCACTAAATGCTTTGAAATGATCTGAATGGTTATGTGCTTGAACCGCTTCTTGGTCTTTATAATTTTCAACAACAACGAATGTGTTGTGTTCTGCTACATCTTCATAATGAGCATAAAATGTATTACCCGGTTCTTGACGTGAACTTTGAACTAATTTGTTCATTAAATCTAAATAGTCATTACGCACATCTTCTTTAATTTTAAGTTTCGCATTAATAATAATCATATAATCACCTTCCAAATATAATTATAACGTTTTACCCGGATATTATAAAAAGAAAACAGTAGGAAGAAGCGCGGTAACATTGATTTTCAATTCAGTCATCGATAGTCAATATATTAAAAATGCCTGAGACAACTGATGATGTCCCAAGCTTTTACTTTTGTAGATAATGTATAAATATTATTTAATATGTCTGCTTTCGTCTTTAATTAATGGTTTGTCTGGTGTCACGAAGAACCATAATACAGCTGCAATCACCGCTGGAATAATTAATAATTGGAATGTCATTGTCCAGCCAAGTGATGATACTAATGCACCTGCTAAAAACGGACTGATTAACGCACCAATATTTCCCCATAAGTTCATCCAACCCGATACTGTACCAGCAAAGTTACGTCCAATGTCATTTGCTGCTGCCCAACTCATTCCCATTGAAATACCCATACCACCTAAGCCAAGTGATAACCAAAAGATGGTCACATATAAGTTTTGTGTATGAACTGCAAAGAAGATGGAGATAGCAAATACGATAAATCCAACAATTGCAATTAACCCTCTCGCTACAAAACGACTTTGACCGCTATGCAAAATTTTATCTGAAATCGCACCCGCAGATAAAATTAAAATAAACATAATAAACCATGGTAAAGCACTAATTGTCATATCTTTAAATTGTACATGATATTGCTCAGTTAAATAAGTAGGTAACCAAATTAAGAATAGAGCAATAACAAATTGAACTACGAAATATTGCCCTGCAATGGCATAGAAACTCATGCGTTTAAAAAATTGATTCCAAGGTGCTACGGATTTAGTTGTTTCTACTAAATCACGATGTTGCATGATATACTGTTTTTCTGCTTCATTGACCATGCGATGTTGCTCTGGTAAATCTTTTGCAATAATTGCCCAAAGTGCTGCAATCACAATACCAACCGCACCGAAAATATAGAATACAGCTTGCCAGTTAAATACATTAACAATTGCGATGGTAACTACTGGTGCTAATACTGGACCGAAATATGATCCTGCTAACAACGCACTCGATGCTCTCCCTTTTTCATCTTTAGCAAACCAAGTTGAATTGAATACTGCATTAGATGGATACATTGGCGCTTCTCCGATACCAAATAAGAAACGTACTAAATATAATAGACCATGATGTTTAATCATTCCCGTTAAAATTGTAAATGCACTCCACCATAATAATGCGATTGAAATCATCTTACGCGGACCAAACTTCTCTGCTAACATACCTGAAGGGACTTGCATCAATGCATAACCCAGTGAGAAGAATGAAGCTAATAAACCAAATTGTTGCTTTGTCATGTGAAGATCTTCCATCATTTGAGGTGCAATAAATGAGATATTAGATCTATCCATATATGCAATAACCCCAATAATAAAGAATGCGATAGCGAAATACCAACGAACCTTACTTTTCTTTTGTCTTTGTACCATAATTATTTTTCCTGCTTCCCTTTAAAATTGTGTTGATTCTACTTATACGTTGACAATGAAAACTCCCAATCACGTCTTTCCCTGTTGTTTCCAACCGCCTTTCGAGCCTCATCTCATAGGCTTTCTGATATATTTTTTATAATATTAACAGTTTTTGTAAACGTTTACAATTACTTTTTGAATATTTTTTATTTAATTTATACATGGCTATGTAAAACGTGTTTTCCTGATTAAAAAGTATATTGCTATAAATCTAATTTGTTTTTGCATTTGAACTCTATTAAAAAAGGTTGTAGAATAAAAATGAAGCAAAAATGCTGATGTTTATTTTAAACACAACTGAATAAACGATCCACTGGAAGTGCCTTTGTTTAAGGCTGAGAGTAAAGAACGAACTTTATAATTCCTGGAACCTGATCCAGTTTGTACTGGCGTAGGAAAGTGGCGACTAGGATATCATAAAGTTAAGCAAAACGCTATTTCCCTACTACAGGGAAATAGCGTTTTTTTGTTTACTAAGGAGTGATGTTCATTTTTATAGCGATAACGAAATATAAAGATTTAACCAATGATGATGTACAACATTTTCTTGATATCTCGGATGGAATAGATGGGTTATTGTTTCGTACTCCCATGTCATCAAGTGACTTGTCTTCATTTTTAAAAACACTTATAGAAAAAGGATTTCATAAATCAAAAATCATTATTCATAGTGATGTACATTTACTTGAACAACTTCATCTCTCTCATATTCATTTTCGAGAAATGGATGAAGATGCATTTAGCTATAAATCCATACATCCAGAGATTGAAGTGAGTATGTCTACACATTCAATTGAATCTGTTAAAGCAGCTTATGAACACGATCTTGATTATGTTTTTTTTGGACACATTTTTAAGACACCTTCAAAACCTAATCAATTGCCTCGATCAAAAGCAGAGATTCAACGTGTGCTAGAGATTCCTATTCCAATTTATGCCATTGGAGGTATCACTGAAAAAACGATTCCTCAATTACCTCATGGTTTTAAAGGAATTTGTGCGATTTCTTTTTTTATGAACGCATCTTTACAACAAATTGAACTGTTGCGAAAGGAGTGGTTGAAAGATGCATGATGTTTTAATCATAGGTTCGGGCGTGATTGGCATGTCTATTGCGCGACAATTAAGCCAATCTCACCTTGACATTGCACTTATCGATCGTGACGTGCCAGGTAAACACGCATCATATAAAGCAGGTGGTATGTTAGGTGCTCAAAATGAATTTACTGAAGATACTGATTTATTTAGACTTGCTCTTGAATCACGAAGTCTCTTTCCACAATTATGTCAAGATTTAGAAGATGAGACAGGTATTGATATTCAGTTTCAAAATTCAGGATTAATTAAAGTGGCTAATCGTCCTGAAGATGTTGAAAGTTTAGAAAAGCAGTATCAATTTTTAAGCGGTTTAGATTCTAGCGTCATTGTTCTTTCAGATGAGGAACTTACTCATTTAACGAATGGTACAGTAACATCAAGTGAAATGGCTATTTACATTCCACAAGATGGACAAATTAATGCCAATCACTACACTAAAGCTTTATTTACAGCTTTAAAGCAACGTCAAATTAAGCGATATTTTAATACAGAGGTACAATCTGTTCATCGCCAAAATGGGTACTACGATGTTGAAACGTCACAAGGCACATTACAAGCTAAGAAAGTCATTGTGGCAGCGGGCGCATGGACATCTAAATTATTAAATCAATACTCATTACCTAGAGATGTAGTCGGTGTAAAAGGTGAAGTCTTACTGATTGAAAATGATCATTTGGATTTAAAAGAAACCGTATTTATGACCAATGGCTGTTACATCGTACCAAAATATCCAAATCGTTTCTTAATTGGTGCCACAAGCGAGTTTGATAACTATTCAGTTGGTAATACAGACGATGGTATCTCTTGGTTACACCACTTTGCAAATGAACGTATACCAGAACTCGCACACGGCAAAGTCATTAAACAATGGTCTGGTGTCCGTCCATATACTGAAGGAGAAATACCGATAATGGACCGTATTGATGAAGATTTATATGTGATTTCTGGTCATTATCGTAACGGTATTTTACTTTCGCCTATTATTGGTCGTGATATCGCCAATTGGATACTCACCGGTGTTAAACCGCGTCGATATGAATCATTTAGTGCTTCAAGGAGGTTAAATCATGAAGTGTATCATTAATGGGGACACATTCAATTTTGATTCAGAACAATCTATTACATCTGTACTTGAATCTCTTGAATTAGATCCTAAACGTGTCATTGTCGAACATAATAAAACTTTAATTAAACAAGAAGACTACGATCAACATACAGTACGTGAAGATGATCGATTAGAATTATTAGAATTTGTTGGAGGCGGATAAAATGTTTAACATTGGACCATTAGAAATTAAATCTCGTTTATTATTAGGTACAGGAAAATTTGAAGATGAAGCTACGCAAACAAAAGCGATTGAAGCAGCAGAAGCGAATGTGCTGACTTTTGCTGTAAGACGTATGAATTTATATGATAAAAACTTACCTAATCCATTAGCAAATATTAATCTTAAAGACTTTATTACTTTTCCAAATACAGCCGGCGCTAAAACTGCTGAAGAAGCGATTCGTATCGCTGAAATTGCAAAACATGCTGGCGTATGTGACATGATTAAAGTCGAAGTGATTGGTGACGATGAAACATTGTTACCTGATCCATTTGAAACATATGAAGCATGTAAAGTGTTATTAGAAAAAGGTTATATCGTATGTCCTTACATTTCTAATGATGTCGTATTAGCGAAACGTTTAGAAGAATTAGGTGTTCATGCTGTCATGCCACTTGCTTCTCCAATTGGTACTGGACGTGGTATTAATAACCAACTTAATTTAAGTTACATTATTAAAAATTCAAATGTTCCCGTTATTGTGGATGCTGGTATTGGTTCACCAAAAGATGCGTGTCATGCGATGGAATTAGGCGCTGATGCTATTCTTTTAAACACTGCAGTTTCAGGTGCAAAAGACCCTGTTAAAATGGCTGAAGCAATGAAACTTGGTATTCATGCAGGTCGTCTCTCATATGAATCAGGACGTATTCCAGTAAAATATACAGCCCAAGCATCAAGCCCTACTGAAGGTTTAGGATTCTTATAATGCAACGCTATAACCGTCAATTGCGTTACCATGCATTTGGAGAGGATGGCCAAACTGCCCTCTCCAATGCAACCATTTTAATACTTGGTGCAGGCGCGTTAGGAAGTCACGTTGCGGAGCTTTTAGCACGTATGGGTGCACATCATTTAGCCATTGTCGATATGGATATCGTTGAATTATCTAATTTACATCGCCAAGCACTCTATACTGAAGATGATGCTCATCATATGGTCCCTAAAGTTCACGCAGTTAAACAAAAGATTGAACACATTAATTCAAATGTAAATGTTCAAACTTATTATCAAGAAATTGACTCTACAACTATTGAGGATATTTTAAAAGCCGTCAATCCTGATATTGTCATTGATGGTATGGATCATTTCAAAATTCGTTATCTTATTAATGAAGCCTGTCACAAACATCATATTCCGTGGGTGTATGGTGCTGCTGTAGGCAGTAAAGGTACCGTTTACGGCATTGATTTCAAAGGACCTTGTTTGAAATGTTTATTAAAACAAATTCCAACCAGTGCAGAGAGTTGTGCTATTAACGGCGTATTACCACCTGTGATTACACAAGTAGCAAGCTATGAGGTCACAGAAGCGATTCGTTATTTATCTGGTCATGGATTTTCTCATAAGTTAATTACTCTTGATGCATTTAACATTGATTATAAAGCAATGAATATCGATGTTTTAAAAGATGCTGAATGTGACGTATGTGGTAAAGCTCATTACGAATTATTAGAAACGAAACAACAACAGAAGATTGAAAGCTTATGTGGAAAAACCTATTTATTTAGATATCAACCTACTGCTTTTGACTATGCTGAACATTTCCCAGGTGATATTGTAAAATCAACCTCATTTGCAAAACTAATTAAAGACGGTAATTATGAAATCACCTTATTCAAAGATGGTAGAATGAATGTTTATGGCGTTGAAGATGATAATGAAGCAGAACAATTGTATCATCAATATTTAAAGGCCTTAAAATAAGTTGTACAATCCATATAATGTTATAACAAGCAATTCATAGTAAATTCCTATATAATGAATTTACTATGAATTTTTTATTCGAGTAATGTTTAATAACGGAGGATTTTTAATTTTATAATGGAACAAATTATTACCAATTTTATAGGCCAATGGGGCTATGCAGCCATTTTTATTCTTATTTTATTAGAAAATGTCTTACCTGTTGTTCCTTCTGAAATTATATTAACATTTGCAGGTTTAATGTCAGTTAAATCAGGTCTTTCAATTTTAGTTTTATTTATTATTTCAACAATCGCTTCATTTATTGGTTTACTTATTTTGTATTATTTATGTCGTTTAATTAAAGAAGAAAGTATTTATCGATTTGTTGATAAATATGGTAAATGGTTCAAACTTAAAGGAAATGATGTGAAACGTGCTAACGACTGGTTTAAACGTTATGGTGCGTGGGCAGTGCTATTATGTCGTTTCATTCCTGTTTTACGTGTATTAATCACTATTCCAGCAGGTATCAATAAAATGAACGTTGCAACATTTACGATGTTATCATTACTAGGTACAACGATTTGGAACTTTGCCTTAATTTTACTTGGTCGTCTTCTTAGCGATAGTTTCGACGTATTAATGTCTGGTATTCATACCTATTCTTACTTTATGTATGTGATTCTTATCATTATTATTCTATATGTACTCTATCGTCTATTCTTCAAAAAAAATAACGCTAAATAAGTACATTACTTTTACTTTCAAATTAAATTTACAACAATTTAAGCATCACTGTTGAAAAAGTGATGCTTTTTAACGATAATTTATGTAAGCGGTTTTATTACTCAGCTTACTATTTAATAAATTTCCCATACAGGAGTGAAATCAAATGTCTCAATCTACGGAAAGTGAATTAAAGAAAAAGTATTTAGATTTACTATCTCAGCAATTTGATAGTCCTGAAAAACTTGCAACAGAAATTATTAATCTAGAATCCGTTTTAGAATTACCAAAAGGTACTGAACACTTCGTCAGCGATCTTCATGGTGAATATAAATCGTTCCAACACGTATTAAGAAATGGCTCTGGTAATGTCCGTGCTAAAATTAACGATATCTTTGCAGGTAATATATCCCAAAAAGAAATAGATGATTTAGCTGCGCTAGTGTATTATCCAGAAGAAAAATTAAAGCTCATTAAGAATGACTTTAATTCAAAACGTGAGTTAAATGAATGGTATATCTTAACAATCGAACGTTTGATTGATTTAATCACGTATTGTTCTTCAAAATATACGCGTTCAAAACTACGTAAAGCCTTACCTTCAGAGTATACATATATCGTTGAAGAGTTGCTTTATAAAAATAACGAATTTAATAATAAAAAATCGTATTATGAAACACTCTTAAATCAAGTTATCGAGCTTGAGCAATCAGATGATTTAATTATTGGATTATCGTATACCATCCAACGTCTTGTCGTCGATCATCTTCATGTTGTGGGTGATATCTACGATCGTGGTCCAGAACCTGACAAAATTATGGATACATTAATTGACTACCATTCTGTTGATATTCAATGGGGTAATCATGATGTACTTTGGATTGGAGCTTATGCAGGTTCTAAAGTGTGTTTAGCCAATTTACTACGTATATGTGCACGCTACGATAACTTAGATATTATTGAAGATGCATATGGTATTAATTTAAGGCCCCTCCTCACTTTAGCTGAAAAACATTACGATGGTGATAACCCAGCGTTCAAACCGAAAAAACGTCCGGATAAAAAAGTGGGCTTATCTAAACACGAAGAAGCACAAATCACTAAGATTCACCAAGCCATTGCAATGATTCAATTTAAGCTTGAAATGCCAATTATTAAACGTCGACCAAGTTTTGAAATGGAAGACCGTTTAGTTTTAGAAAAAATAAATTATGATACAAACGAAATTACAATTTATGGTAAAACGTATCCTTTAAAAGATACTTGCTTTAGTACTGTGGATCCTAAAGATCCTGCAACATTATTACCAGAAGAAGAAGATGTTGTTAATAAATTATTACTGTCTTTCCAACAATCTGAAAAATTAAAACGTCATATGGCCTTTCTAATGCAAAAAGGTAAATTATACCTCCCTTATAATGGTAATCTTCTTATTCATGGTTGCATTCCTGTAGATGATCATGGTGAAATGGAAGCTTTTGAAATTGAAGGTGTAAAACATAAAGGCCGTGATTTATTAGATGTCTTTGAACGTCACGTACGCTTAGCATTTAGCGACAAAGAGAAAACAGATGATTTATCTACGGATCTTGTATGGTATTTATGGACAGGTAAATATAGTTCTTTATTTGGTAAACGTGCCATGACTACATTTGAGCGCTACTTCATTGAAGATAAAGCGTCTCATAAAGAACCGAAAAACCCGTATTATTACTTACGTGAAGATGTAGATATGATTCGCAAAATGCTAAAAGATTTCGGACTTAATCCTGATGAAGGTCGTATTATCAATGGACATACACCAGTAAAAGAAATCGATGGCGAAGATCCTATTAAAGCCAATGGTAAGATGTTAGTCATTGATGGTGGATTCTCAAAAGCATATCAATCTACTACAGGTATCGCAGGTTACACATTACTTTACAATTCATTTGGTATGCAACTTGTAGCACACCAATTCTTTGATTCTAAAGAGAATGTCTTATCTGATGGTGCTGATGAACTATCAGTACGACGTGTCGTTGATGAAGAATTACAACGTAAAAAAATTAGAGATACGAATGTCGGTAAAGACATTATGGAACAAATTCGCATGTTAAAATTATTAATGCACGACAGATATTTAAAATAAACCTATAATAATGCCCGGCGACATTTCAAATGAACGGTCGCCGGGCGCTTTTATTATTGATATACGTTTCTTAAAATACCATATGTTCCATTATCATATTCATCCATTGATTTTGTACTCCTATGGAATGTTGCTTCTTTATCGTCACTAATGTGATAAATAATCATATCTTTATCTGTAATATCATGATATGAAGAAGCTGGAACTTCGACAATATTTTGATTAGTAATCACATTGTCAAACCATCTTGGACTGTGCTTTTCATCAAATAAAATATGATTACGAAGCGGTCCATTTAAATTATTACGTGCTTGATCATCTGTAAATGATACTGGCATCATATTTACATTATTTAATCCAAATTCTGGAACTAACTCATTAAATGCAAGACTATTAAAAATAAATGATTTAGTCATTAATAAGCATTTGTTATAGCGAATTAAGTCTGCATACATACGATCACTACTTGATAATAAATTTCCTTTAAAAATTTCAAAACCGAGTTCTTCAGCTTTATCAGAAGTGTTACTAAACAAGTTAAACACCATAACTGGAATACCATGCGATTGTAACTGTGTACCTAAGTGATAAGAGAATTCGCTCTCACCTACTAAAATGACACCTGGAGGTTCAGTACTTGCTAAACCAAGCATTTTACTTATTGGTGTAAAGCTAAAACCATATATAACTACGGTAATAAATACTAAACCAAATGTTACCGGTGTAATATAAGATGCCATTTTCATATTATCATTTAAGAATAATCCACCGAAAAATTGTGCTACAGTTAGTACAACAATCCCTCTTGGTGCCATCATGCCTACAAGCGCACGCTCTTTTTTAGTGATTTCAGTACCGATTGTAGATAATAAAACAGCAATTGGACGTACTAACACAATCATGACAAGTGAGAAAATCACAAGCTTCCATGATAATACATTCATCAATACAGATGGTGTTAATGATGATGTGATTAAAATAAACACCGTTGAAACTAGAATGGAAGACATATTTTCAATAAAATGATCTGACTCTTTATAAATTAAATCATGTCGTTTATAACGTGCCATCATTAATCCAAAAATAGTTACTGCCAGTAAACCAGATTCATCGAGAATTTGGTCACAGATACTAAACACGAGCAATATAAACACCAACTGAATAGAAGGCATTAAATTTTGTGGTATGACATCGCGTTGGATGAGCCAATTGAAGAAGAATGAAGCACCAAAACCAATTAATGCTACAACCAACATTTTAAAAATAAATATAAAGAGTAATTGGAAACCAAAACCTTGTCCAATTATTTGATACACATAAAATGCAGCTAATGCTAGTATTGGACCAAGTGGATCAAGTATAATACTTTCCCAACGTAAGACAGTATCTACACTGTTTCTAACTTTGGCTTGTTTTAACAGTGGCTGAATCACTGTTGGTCCAGTAATAAGAAGTAATCCTCCCATAACAATAGCGATAGAAATAGGAAAACCTAAAATTTTATGTAAGGCAATGGCGCCAAGCACCCATGCAATTGTGGCGCCTAGCGTAATAATACGTATAACCGCCTTAGAAATGCCTTTTAATTCTCTAAAATCTAAATTACTACTTCCTTCAAATAATATGATTGCTACCGCAAGAGATACAATTGGACTAAATACCTCTGAACCTAGCGTATGCTCAGGATTTGCTAGTCCTAATATGGGTCCCACTAATAAACCAACAATCGACATTACTACAATCGAAGGCCATTTAATTCGATTTGCTAACCATTGACTGAAGATACCTAATGCAAGAAATAATACAATAACTAGCATTACAGGTAAATCAAATAACATATCTACACCTTCCTTATTTAAATTGAATATATTGCAATATCCTATCAAACTTTACTGAATACTGTATAGTATATTTATTACATTTTTTAATAACATTTATATGAGAACTATAAACTATTATATACCCCATATAACTTAAAATTTATACAAATTCTTTCGAATGTATTTTTGAGAAATACAATGTTCATTACAAGTAAACTTTAATATTTATTTTTAACAAAATGTCCTTTAAAATAGATTAATATATTCTCATGTGTTTGATTTAGAAAGGATTTTTAAAAATGAAAGTTTTAAAAGAATCGATGATCGTAGCATTTGCCTTTGTAGGTGTTGTCGTTGGTGCTGGTTTTGCTACGGGTCAAGAAATATTCCAATTTTTCACAAGTAACGGTCAATTCAGTGTATTAGGGATTATTATTACAGGATTAATCATCACACTTGGCGGTATGTTCGTCTTAAATACTGGTTACAACATAAAATCACATAATCATTCAGAATCCATTCATTATTATTTGCACCCTATGATTGCTCGAGTATTTGATATTGTCCTAACATTATTTTTGTTTTCACTCGCTATTATTATGAGCGCGGGCGGGGCATCTACAATTCAAGAAAGTTTTCATTTACCTTATTGGCTTAGTTCACTTATTCTCGTCGGTCTGATTTTAGTTACATTATTTTTAAAATTTGATCGTTTAATTGCAGTATTAGGTATCGTTACACCTTTCTTAGTTATCGTCGTCACAATTATTGCGATATATTATCTTGCAACTGGCCATCTTGACTTTGAAAGTGCAAATCAATATGCACAGCATAAATCATCTATTTCACTTGGATGGTGGTTTGATGGCATCAATTATGCCAGTTTACAAATTGCTGCTGCCTTCAGTTTTCTAAGTGTCATGGGGGGACGTTTACATGACCAACGTGCTTCTATTTGGGGCGGATTAATTGGTGGCGTCATTATTACATTTTTACTTTTAATGATTAATTTAGGCTTAATGACAAAATTTAATGATATTAAATCCGTAGCGCTTCCAACCTTATTACTGGCACGACATATCTCACCTATTTTGGGAACTATCATGTCTATTATTATGATTCTAGTGATTTATAATACTATTGTAGGCTTAATGTACGCATTCGCCTCTCGTTTCACAACACCGTTTTCAAAACAATATTTTGTACTTATTATCGTCATGACAATCGTGACGTTCATTTGTACATTTATCGGCTTTATTTCACTCATTGGCAAAGTATTTCCAATTATGGGGTTATTTGGCTTTATTCTACTCATTCCTATTTTATATAAAGGGGTTAGACATTTTAAATATTCAAAAAAAGAAGGTTCAAAGGGAGAACATTAATCTCCTTTTGAATCTTCTTTTTTTATAGATTAAATTTAATACTTTACGGGAATAATAGGTATGGAGGTGTCGTTAATGACGAATCAACTATTTATTAATAATGAATTTGTAGAAAGTAAGTCAAACGAAACAATGGACGTGATTAACCCTGCTACGGGAGAAACAATCGATACGATTACATTCGCTACTGAAGAAGAGGTAAACGACGCAATTGAAAAATCTAAACACGCTCAACTTGAATGGGAAAAAGTACCAGCTCCTACACGTGCTGAGCATGTAAAATTATTAATTCCTTTACTTGAACAACATAAAGATGACATTGCTCATTTATACGTTAAAGAACAAGGTAAAACAATAGTACAAGCTAAAGGTGAAATTGATAAATCAATAGAATTCATTGATTATATGGCAAGTTTAAGTATGAGTAACAAAGGTGAAGTATTACAAAATAGTATAGTAAACGAAACCATTCAACTGACAAAAAAACCTATCGGTGTGACGGCTGGTATTGTACCTTGGAATGCTCCAATTTTAGTGCTTATGCGTAAAGTGATTCCAGCTATTGTAACGGGTTGTTCTGTCGTTATCAAACCAAGTGAAGAAACAACATTATTAACATTAAAAATCGCTGAACTTTTCCGTGATTCAACTATTCCAGCTGGTCTTATTCAAATCGTTCCAGGTACTGGCGAAACAGTTGGAACACAATTGGCAACTCATAAAGATATTCAACTTGTTTCATTAACAGGTAGTATGGGAGCAGGTAAAGCTGTATTCAAAAACGCAGCTGACAGCATTAAAAAACTTAACTTAGAACTAGGTGGAAATGCGCCTGTTCTTGTCACACAACACGCTGACTTAGATAAAGCTGTTGATTATATCGTTACTGCACGTATTAATAACGCTGGTCAAGTATGTACATGTCCAGAACGTATCTTTGTTCATGAAGATGTACATGATGACTTTATTAACAAAGTGAAAGATAAAATGGATGCGCTTCAAGTTGGAGATCCATATGATGAAAACACTGACTATGGTGCAATCATTAATCAAAAACAATTAGATAGTATTGATGATAAAGTTCAAGAAGCAGTAAAAAATGGAGCAGATTTAGTGTTAGGTGGTCATAAATTAGACCGTGAAGGATTCTTCTACGCTCCTACTATTTTAGATCATGTAAAAACGACTGATAGTGCTTTTAAAGAAGAAATTTTTGGTCCTGTTCTTGCTATAACTACGTATACAAACTTTGATGACGTTATTGATATGGCAAATGATACTAACGCTGGTCTATCATCTTATATTTTCTCTGAAAACTTAAAAGAAATTATGACAGCTACTGAACGTTTAAAATTTGGAGAAGTGTATGCGAATTGTGAGGCAGAAGAAGCAGTCAATGGTTATCACGCAGGTTGGAGAGAATCTGGCCTTGGTGGTGCAGATGGTATTCATGGTTTTGAAGAATATTACAATACAACTGTAAGTTATATTAGATGGTAAATTAAAAATAAAAAAAGAGAGCAAGAAAGAATGGCGTTACATTCTTTTTTGCTCTCTTTTTATTTATTTAATGCTTTATCAAGGGCTTGAATATTTTTTTTCATAATAGATTGAAACGTGAGTGTTTGGTCTTCTGATTGAGATTGAGACAATACTGCTAAATTATTAAAATTTACAGGTTGTGTTTGTGTCTCTTGACGAATCACATCGGTTATTTTTGAAGAAATATTTTGTTCATATAAAATATACGGTTCATGTGTGTCTTTTATTTGATTAATGAGCGCTAAGATGTCTTTCTGACTTGGCTCTTTATTATTCATACCACTAACCCCTTCTTGTTCGAAGTGATAACGTCGCGCTAAATATCCTAATGAATCATGAGAAATAATTACTTTATCTCGTTTAGGACGCGTCGTTATATTAGATAATGTATGGTCAATTTGTTTTAAATCTTCAACTAATTGTTTATAGTTATGCTCATAATATATACGATGTGTAGGATCTTTGTGAACTAAATCATCTTTAATTTTCTTTGCGAATTGTTGATCTAGTACTGGATCAAGCCAAACATGAGGATCATATGATGTTGCTTCATGATGATGTCCATGTTCATCTTGATCATCGTCTTCATTCACAAGGATTTGTTTATTTAAACTATTTGCAACCGCCAATTTCATATCATTATTATTCATTGATTTTGTAATTTTAGCCGCTACTGGATCAAGATGATCACTTGAATAAACAAATAAATCACTCTTTGCAATATTAATCATATCGCGTTGACTAGGTTCATATGTATGCATATCAGCACCCGGGGGATAAATCGTATCTACATCCACATATTTACCACCAATTTGTTTTGTAAAGCTTTCAAACGCAAAAACCGTAGTATAAATTTTCAATTTATTCTCAGTTGTTACTTTTTTATGTTTGTGAGTGATATCGCGATTTGTACTACAAGCAGATAATATGAGGCACAAACACATTAAACTGATGATTGCGATCATCTTCTTCACACAAACCCCTCCAAAACGTAATAATTTCGTTCTCAACTATATCTGTTCTTTTATAAAAAAGCAATAACTTTGTATTTAAATTTTTTATAATTTTTATATTCTAAATTTTATTTATGTAATGTTTTAATTTAGCGGAAATGTGATAAATAATACTAAGACATTATATAAGGAGTGAAGTAATATGGCTGAAGAAATTAAACAAGGTAACAATAAATTTTATGTAGGTGAAGACGAAAATAATCCTAAAGCAGAAATCACTTACAAACAAGTCGATAACAATGAAATTGAAATTGATCACACTGGTGTATCTGATGAATTAGGTGGTCAAGGTTTAGGAACTAAATTAGTTGACGCAGTTGTAGAACATGCTCGTCAAAATAATTTAAAAATTATCGCTTCTTGTCCATTTGCAAAAGATGTATTAGAAAAAAATGATAGTTACCAAGATGTTTATTTAGGATAAAAGTAAAATATCATCCTCTAGAGAATGATTCTCTAGAGGATTTTTTAATCAAGTTATTTATCTTGTCTCTTAGTAACTATTCTAGTATATTTAATATACTTAGTATAAAAAAAGAGAGGCTATGATACATGACTACATTTCATTCAAAAGAAGCAATGCAAGTGACGAACGTCACTTTAAATGTTAAAGATTTAAACAAAATGAATCACTTTTATTCTGAAGTACTCGGTTTTTCTATTAAAAAGAAAACTGGCACACAAACTATTTTTAATGTTGGAGAACATGGTCACACGTTAACGCTTCATCTTTTAGATCATGGACGTCATCCTGAATTTAGAGAAGCTGGCCTTTTTCATATCGCTTATTTATTACCTTCACGACAAGATTTAGCTAACTTCCTATATCATATGAGTAGTTTAAATCAGCCTGTTGGTGGCGGTGACCATTTAGTAAGTGAAGCACTATATTTCAATGATCCAGAAGGTAATGGTATTGAAGTCTATCAAGATCGCCCTTCTAGTGGTTGGGAATGGGAGAATGGCTTTATTAAAATGGATACTCTTGAAGTTGATGCACAAGATTTAATTTCACATCGTACTGAAAATGGTTGGCAAGGTTTTCCATCAGATGGAAAACTAGGACATCTCCATTTAAAAACACATAATTTGGTAGAGGCTCGTCAATTCTATATTGATCAACTTGGTTTTGAACATATTTCAAATCTCCCTCAAAGTTTATTTATTTCTACACAACACTATCATCATCACATTGCTGTGAATACATGGCAATCTAATCAAGTGAATCCAGACAATAAAAACACTTATGGATTAACACATATTGATATCTATCAACCTCACGCTAAAGAAACAAATTTAACATCACCTGAAGGTTTTAGTATGACTATTCATGGAGATGTGAGTGTGGTTCCTGATTAAAAAAGGTTGGATGACAATCATCCAACCTTTTTTAATCTACAATATCTCGATATTTTCTTACAGTATCAAAGTCACTATCTTTTGCTTTTTCATAACCTTGATGACCATAAATATCACTAATAATCTGTTTACCTTTTTTTGTATGACTTATATTAATGAATGCTTGACTAATTTTATTTTTCCATTTGTTACTCATGTCATTACGTACTGAAATGGTATCATTAGGAATTTTCTTTGTACGATAAATCACTTTAGTTTCTTGATAAATATCGTGATCATCTTTTTTTAAATCTGCCCGAGCATCTTGATATGTAGCAACAGCTTCTACATCATGATTTAATAATGCAATTAATCCCTGATCATGACCTTTCACTTGTTGAATTTGAATATCAGACTTTTTTATTCCTTTTTCCATTAATGTTGCTAAAGGATAAATATATCCTGACGTTGATTCCACATCTTGCAATGCTATCTTCTTATCTTTCAAATCTTTTAAATGATTAATATTACTATCTTTACGAACCACAATTTGAGATCGATAGTAATCTACAAGGTGATGTGTTTGATTCCCTTTATTATCTACTAGGTAACCTTTTGACTTTAACAATACATCTGCTGCATGAGCATCATGAGCTAATGTGTAAGAAACAGGAGAAATAAAAGCAATATCGATTTTTTTCGATTTCAACCCTTCTACCATTGTATTATAATTTGTGGCTATATGTACTTTTACAGGAACCTCTAGCTCATCAGATAATAATT
This sequence comes from Staphylococcus sp. HMSC069E10, assembly GCF_001809205.1. Taxonomy (NCBI): domain Bacteria; kingdom Bacillati; phylum Bacillota; class Bacilli; order Caryophanales; family Staphylococcaceae; genus Staphylococcus; species Staphylococcus sp. HMSC069E10. The sequence goes on from NZ_KV796466.1 coordinate 70,491, forward strand.
GTTGCAAAGGTTTTACTTTAGCGTTAAGAATTTGAGCATTTTGAGATGGGACAAACTCAACAGTTAATGACTTAGGTGTATATGTTTCTTTAGGAGGCTTTACATTGTCAATGTTTGAACAACCGCTTACTATAATTGTAATAATTAAATAAATAACTAAAAATTTTAAACGTTTCATCATTTTCTCTTTTCAAAATATATAATGTATTTAAACTTCATCAAACTTAAAATATAAAGACGTATTTATAATATATTAACCACCAATACTTAAATTGAAAATACAATTTATATTAAATTTTGATTTCAGTTTGAAGATCTTAATCTTTAGATTTTCATCAGAACATCTTCATATAAGTGGGATTGAGATTATTTAAAAGACTATACAACTTCAAAATAAAATCCGTCATACTTTTCTATTTCTTAATCATACTTCACAAAAAAATGCCGACAAAGTATACACCTTTGTCGACATTTCAAAACATTTATTAAACTATTTAATTATATTTTAATTAGTATAAGCCTTTTGTTTCATTACTTGTATCAATAAAGATGTTTTTAACTTGTTGATAGTTTTTAATTGCATCTTTATAAACTTCACGGCCGATACCAGATTTTTTATAACCACCAAATGGCGCACCAGCTGGAATTTGATTATACGTATTAACCCAAATACGTCCAGTACGAATTGCTTTTGCAACATTTAATGCACGAAGTAAGTTTGTAGTGAAGACACCACCAGCTAAACCATATTCTGAATCATTAGCAATGTTAATTGCTTCTTCTTCATCTTCGAATTTTTCGACTACAACAACAGGTCCAAAAATCTCTTCTTGTGCTAATTTATGACTATTATCTGAAAGTTCAATGATTGTTGGTTCGAAGAAGTAGCCTTTATCTAAACCATTATCAGTAATACGATGTCCACCCGTTAAAATATTTGCTTTGTCATCTTCTTCTGCTAATTTAATATAACTTTCAATTTTTTCAATTTGTTCTGGGCCAGTCTGTGCACCCATTTTTGTATCTTCAGCGAATGGGTCACCTACTTTAATATTTTCGAACGCTTCTTTTAATTTTGGTAATAATTTATCATATAAAGATGATTGTACTAATAAGCGTGAACCGGCACTACATACCTCACCTTGGTTGAATAGAATACCTAATTGAACGCCTTCAATGACTTGATCTAAATTTGCATCATCAAAGATAATATTAGCACTTTTACCGCCAAGTTCTAATGTAGTCGGCACAATACGTTCAGCACCTGCTTTAGCAACACCATAGCCTACATCAGTTGAACCAGTGAATGATAATTTATTTACACCTTCATGTTTGAAAATCGCATCACCTGATTCTGAACCTTTACCAGTAATGACGTTGACTACACCTTTAGGTAACACATCTTGAAGAATTTTAGCTAATTCAATTAAGCTTAATGGTGTAGAAGATGATGGTTGAATCACCACTGTATTACCTGCTGCTAATGCTGGACCTAATTTCCAAGATGCAAGTAAGATTGGGAAGTTCCATGCTACTACTGCACCTACTACTCCCACAGGTTCATTTACAACTAAACTCATAGTGTTATGATCTATTTGATTAACCGAACCTTCATCAGTCGTTAATACTCCTGCAAAATATTTAAATTGTTCAGCTACTTGAGGAATATCGATCGTTGAAGTTTCACGATAAGGTTTACCATTTTGAAGTGATTCAACTGTTGCTAGATGTTCCTTATTTTCTTCAATACGACGACTAATTTCTAATAAATAATCTGCACGTTCTGCTTTAGAAATTTTACTCCAGCTATCAAATGCATCATGTGCTGATTGCACTGCTTTATCAACATCTTTTTCATTTGCTTTAGCAACTTTAGCTAATTCTTCACCATTTGCTGGGTTAGTTACCGTAAGTGTTTCTCCGCTTTCACTTGGTTGGAATTCGCCATTTATAAATAAATCATATTGTTCATCTAAAAAATCTCTAACATTTACTTTTGCCATACGTTTTCATCCCTCTTTCTTTGTTTATAAATAAATCATAACGTAACTCTCTATAAAGTAATGTTAAATTCACTTCATCATTGATACGTTTTGTATATTTATTATTTACCCTTTTTTTACAAAACTATGCTTAATTTAACCATTCAATTACATCTTCTTGTGGTTGACGTGTTTTAGGTTTTGTAGGGTTCTCTTTTCTGTAACCAAAAGCTACCATAACTGAAGGTGCAAACTGATTACTATCAATGATTCCTTCATGTTCTAATAACTCAGTTACGCCATCTAAATCGAAACCTTCCATTGGACAGGAATCAATATTCATTAATGCAGCTGCTGTCATCATATTACCTAATGCAATGTAGGTTTGTTTAGACGCCCAATCCAAAATGGTTCTAGCGTTGTCATTAATATGAAAACGTGTTTGGAATCCCTGTACTTTATCTTCAAACATTGGAATGGTGCTCTCTTCATACTGCTTAATCCCTCTAATAAATGACTGTACATAATCAGACGTCTGTGTTACATTCTTACGAGCTAAAATTAGTACAAAATGACTGGCAGATTTAAGTTGCTTTTGTGCACCAGAACTATAAGGTATTAATTTCTCACGCAGCGTTTCGTTTTGAATCACAAGAAATCTCCAAGGCTCAAGGCCTAACGAACTAGGAGATAATCGTCCTGCTTCAAGAATTGTATTAAATTCAGAATCACTTATCTTTTTTGTTGTATCGAATTCCTTAGTAGCAAATCTAAATTTAAACGCATCTATAATGGTATTTTGAATCTGATTGATAGTCATCCACTCCTCTATTAAAAATCTTACTCAAATTATAAAATACAAACTATTTTAGCCAAAATAATTAGCTCAAAATGATTTGTCTAATTCTAAGTTGTAATATTTCATTTTAAATGATATTTTATGTATATAATTTCACATTATACAAAATAAAAAATCCTTTTTAATTGATTTGTGAACTAATTCACAATATAATAGGGTTGTAAGTTTTGTTAGAGATAATATTTAATGATTTTGTACCAAATCTCTTACTTTAACTTTAGTCTTACGTATTTATTAAATTTTAACTTTTTTATACAAAATGAAATGGGGTTATTTTAATGACAAAAATTATGTTTTTCGGAACTCGTGATTACGAAAAAAAAGACGCTTTAAATTGGGGTAAAGAACACAATGTAGAAGTTGTTACTTCTGAAGAAATTTTAAGCGAAGACACAGTAGATCAATTAGAAGGTTTCGATGGCGTAACTACAATGCAATTCGGTAAATTATCAGATTCTGTTTATCCTAAACTTGAAAAATACGGTATTAAACAAATCGCTCAACGTACTGCTGGTTTTGATATGTATGATTTAGATCTTGCAAAAAAACACAATATTGTAATTTCTAACGTACCAAGTTATTCACCTGAAACAATTGCTGAATACTCAGTATCAATCGCTTTACAATTAGTACGTAAATTCCCTGCAATTGAAAAACGCGTTCAAGAACATAATTTCAAATGGGCTGCACCTATCATGTCTACACCTGTTAAAAACATGACTGTTGCAATTATCGGTACAGGCCGTATTGGTGCTGCAACTGGTAAAATTTATGCTGGTTTTGGCGCAAAAGTAGTAGGCTATGATGCATATCCAAACAACTCATTAGATTTCTTAGAATATAAAGATTCAGTTGAAGAAGCCATTGCCGATGCTGATATCATTTCTTTACATGTACCTGCTAACAAAGAAAGCTTCCACTTATTCAATGCTGACATGTTTAGCAAAGTGAAAAAAGGCGCTGTATTAGTAAATGCCGCTCGTGGTGCTGTTATTGATACACCAGCTTTAATTAATGCTGTAAATGATGGTACTTTATACGGTGCTGCCATTGACACATATGAAAATGAAGCTGATTACTTCACATATGACTGGACAGGTAAAGAAATTGAAGATAAAACTTTACTTGAATTAATTGAAAATGAAAACATCTTAGTGACACCTCATATTGCTTTCTTCTCAGATGAAGCAGTTAGAAACTTAGTTGAAGGTGGATTAAATGCTGCATTATCTGTCATTAACACAGGTAAATGTGACACTCAATTAAACTAAGATTTAATATATAAAAAGGCCTGGGACAACTTATGATGTCCTAGGCCTTTTTTATGTGTTAGTAGTCGACTACTGAATGAGACGACGAATTATTCTGTCTCACTCTTTAATACTTTTTCTTCTATAATTTGAAGTACCCCTTGTTCATCATTACTTGGCGCTATAAATTTTGCAATATCAAATAATGATTGATCATGGCTATTTGCCATAACATAACTATGCTCTGCAAATTCTAGCATATCTTTATCATTGTTAGCATCACCGAATGCCATTAATTCAGATGGTGACATTTCCCATTTTTTTAACAAACGTTTTAACGCTTGGCCTTTTGTCATATTAGGCATAATAATATCAATACTATCATGGCCACTTGAAACCAGTTTAATTTCTTCTTTAAACTTTGTTTCTAAATCTGTATCCAAAGTGGGATGTGTCTCACGATTAATATTTAATGCAATCTTCACATATTCATCATTAGGTAAAGGTTGAAATGTATCTATTTCTTCTAATTGACGATAATAAAAATGGGCATCTTTTTTAAAGGCTTCTGACGTATCTTTTAAAATATATGCACTTTTAAGTCCACATACAATGAATTCGTCGATATGTTGATCAAGATGAATATAATTCACTACTTTTTCATATATGGTTTGATCAAAACTACGGTAATTATACAATTGATTACCATGATAAATCACTGCACCATTCTCAGAAATGAAGTACATGTCTCGCTCTCCAAAAATAGACTTTAACTTAGCATATTGATTACCACTGGCTGCAATAAATTCAATATGTCTTCGTTTTAATTCGTGATAAATTATCTCAAAGCGCGCTTTGTCATATTCTTTATTTGTATCTAAAAATGTCCCATCCATATCTACTGCAATGGCTCTAATCATGAGTGGTTTCCCCCTTACAATACTTTTCATCGTCCATTATATCCACCTTATGATTGGGATTGAAGTCAGTACTTGAAGAGTGAAACTATATTCACATTTAGAAATTACATACAAAGAATAAAATTTTATGCATAAAAACCGCTCATCAATGAGAAGATGAACGGTCAACTAAAATATTTATTTAATTTGTTTAGCTACGAAAATTTTTCTTTTTTCCCAAACGCCTGTTTGTTGATTATAATTATCACACGTTATTAATGTCAGTTGATTAGTTTCCCCTTTATGTTCGTCCAATACTTGAACATCTTCAGGATCTACATCTCGAATGCTTGTCATTTTATATTCTCGAGTTTCATCTCCAACTTTAAAATAAACTTTGCTGCCTTTTTTTGCTGCTTTTAAATTTGTAAATTGGTAATGTGGACGATCAGTAAATGTATGTCCTGCAATAGAAATATTTTGATCATCAAGTGATTCGTCATCTTCTGCAAAACTTACACCTCTATTAAGTTGTTCAGGTGTCGCAGGACCAGGATAAACAGGTTCTTTGATTTCCGCATCGGGTACACTGATATACCCTGCCATTTTCGATTTATCTTTTGGAATCGTAGGTTTTTCTTTTGATGTATTGCTTTTATCATTTTTATCATATTGTTCTATTTTATCGTCATTATCTTTTTCATGTAAGTAATTATCAATATATGGTTTCGCAAATAAATATACTGCTACTAATATCAAAATCACACCAATAATGGTCATGAGTCGATTTGTCCAATTTTTCACTAAGTAGTACTCCTTTAATTTTAAAATTCTTAATTCATAGTATATCATTTATTTTTCTAAATAAAATGTTAGATTATATGACATATATTTGATTTAACTTCATGCAAGTGCTTAAATTAACAATAAATACTATAAGTAGGTGCTTATCATGATTAGAAAAGCAGAACGTAAAGATTTACCTGATATATTAAATATTTATAATGATGCCATACTGAATACAACTGCTGTATATACTTATAATCCACAAAGTCTTGCTGAACGAGAAGCATGGTTCGAAACAAAAGTGCTTGCAAACGAACCTATATTTATATTTGAAATAGATAATAAAGTTGCTGGGTTTGCCACGTATGGTCAATTTAGAAATTGGCCTGCCTATTTATATTCTATTGAGCATTCTATATATGTAAATAAAGACTATCGTGGAAGAGGCGTGGCATCACATTTACTCGAGCATTTAATTGATGATGCTAAACACCGCCAGTATCGCACTATAGTTGCAGGCATAGATGCATCAAATGAAGCAAGTATTAAACTTCATGAAAAATTCAATTTTAAACATGCTGGTACGATTGAAAACGTAGGCTATAAATTTGAACGTTGGCTTGATTTAGCTTTCTATCAATATGATTTAAATACGGATAAATAACTCATAAAAAAATCGAGATCTTGTTATTCACATAACTGTCTCGACTTTTTTGTTTATTCTTCATCTCTAAGGCTATCTATTTTTTCATGTTTTCTATTTTCAAGCATAAAACACACATAGTAAAAAAGAAATACAAACATTATACTCATGGACATTGATTGAAGTAAAAGATTCTCCCAAGTTCCTTCGATCGTCCATACACGCGTTAACGTTGTATTAATGATGAAGGCTAAAAATAAGAGATATAATCTAAGCATATCATCATCCCCTTTTGAGTTATTTTATATCCAAAAGTGAAATATTGCAATTACTTTTTTGAAATTTTCTGATAATTTAAGGCGTAAAAAAACCACTCTTGAATATGTTGTCATTCAAGAATGGTTTAGGATTTTAAATGTTATGAAAAACTATTGACTGGGTCTTCTGCATTACCAAAGATTTTTTGTTTAATGGCTTCTCCTGTTGGTGTACCTGCTAAACCACCTAGTCCAGTTTCTCTAAGTTGTGCAGGTAAGTTTCGCCCTACTTTGTCCATCGCTTCGATGACTTCATCGACTGGAATTCTACTTTTCACACCAGCTAAAGCTAAATCAGCTGAAATTAATGCATTTCCTGAACCAATGGCATTACGCATGACGCATGGAATTTCAACAAGTCCAGCCACTGGGTCACACACAAGGCCTAATAAGTTACTAATAGCTAATGCCATCGCATGACCTGAAGCTTCTGGTTCACCACCAAAGACAGATACTGCAGCTGCTGCTGCCATAGCTGATGCTGAACCTACCTCTGCTTGACAACCTCCCGTTGCTCCAGCAACACTCGCATTATTTGCAACCACACGTCCAAATAATGATGCAACAAATAGAAAATCAATCATTTGATCTTCTGTTAAACCATGTGTTTTTTCTAATTTAAATAATACGCCCGGAATCGTACCGGAGGAACCAGCTGTCGGTGTTGCACAAATAATCCCCATTGCTGCATTGACTTCATTTGTTGCTACAGCGCCTTTAACTGCTTCCATCATTTCATGGCCTGATAAAGCATGATAATTCTCGTTGTAATCACGGATTTTAGCTGCATCATGTCCCGTATAACCTGTGACACTTTCTACCCCATCTCCTGTAGTCCCTTTAACTACAGCATCACGCATGACTTGTAAATTTTCTTTCATTAAATCTCTAACTTCATCACGTGATTGACCTGATAATTCCATTTCTTCTTGAATCATAATATCCGCGAATGACATATTGTTTTCAACAGCATAATCTATAGTTTCTCTAATTGAATCGAACATTTTTAATCCTCCTTTATTTTATATAGGATATATTTAAGTGATTATATTTTTCTTTGATTTGATTTAATGTTGATTCTTTGATTGCTTTTGTTAACGGTAAAACAACTAAACTATTATCATCATCTGTTTCAACCAATTCTTCGTCTATACTTACGCCAAGTTCGTTTACTTCATTTAAGAAATGATTCACTTCCGACTTATTTTTAGATCCATCCATGACTAAAATGGGTAAGCCATGATTAAAGTTAACATCTATACCTTCAACACTAATTCTTCTCAATTTAATGGTACCGCCACCTATAGAATTACCAATCACTTCAATATGACGTCCATTTGCTTCAGCAATTAAATAAGCACAATTTGGATGTTCTCCAATACTTTCTCCATCTTCTTCAATAATGTCAACATGAATACCTAAATCGTTAGCAATAGTTAATGAATCTTTAATTCGATTATCGAACGTACTATAACCCATTGCACCACCTACAATTGCTAAATCTGTACCATGCCCTTGGTGTGTTTTTGCGAATGATTCATAATAATGAATTGCTAATGTTTCTGGTTTAATGCCTCCGAGTACATTAAAAGCAGCATTCCCTATTTTTACTGCTCCAGCTGTATGAGAACTTGAAGGTCCCATCATGACTGGTCCAATAATATCAAACGCACTTTGATAGTCATAACTTTTTTTAGTAGCCATTCTTAAACACTCTCCTTAGGTTGTTTTTGTTTAGATGGTAATTTGATAGATAAATCCATGAGATTGAATTTTTTAATCAATGTACTGATCACGAACGCCAAAATGATACTTGAAATTGCTACAGCAATGATTGTAATTACTGCTTTCATAGGTGTATTAAAGCCAAACAATACAATTGCACCAGCAATTGGTGTAGCCATACCTTTTACATTTATTACTAGTCCACTAAATGTTACAATACATGCATTTACTACACCAATCAAGGCATTTGTTCCATATAATTGTAATGGATATTTAGCAATTAAATCAATTTGAGTGAGCGGTTCAACAAAAACTGCAAATGCTTTAGATGGACCACCAATGTTTAATCTACTAAACATCACGTAGTTAACAAATGAAGCGCCTGTACAAGTTAATGCACCGATTGCCATTGGTACACCTGTTAAACCTAATAAGCTTGTCAGTACCATTGAACTTAATGGTGTCATACCTGTAACTGGAATGACTAATCCAAGTATCACTGCTAAAGCGTATGGATGACTATCTCCTACAGCAGTAATTGCACCACCAATTTGTTGCAATACAGCCATTACTCCTGGGCTAATGACTGTTGCTAAGCCAAATGCAACAGCTGGAGCAATTAAAATAACTGCAATTAAGTCTAAACCTTCTGGTACTTTTTTCTCAATAAATTTAATACCAAATGAAATAATATACGCTGCAATAAATGCTGGTAATAATTTAAAATCATGTAATACTAAACCAACGATAACTGCAAATACTGGTGAAATACCTAAATTAACACATGTCAAAATTCCTACTGCAACGCCAGCTAAACTCCCTGCTAAATCTCCAATCACTTGGAAGAAGTGAATATGGAAAACGCCACCTATCGCATAACTTAAGAATGCCTGTGGCAAGAAAGTTGCACACGCTGCTCCCGACAGTGCTTGTAATCCTTGTTTCCCATATGGTGCAAAGTTTAAGAAAAGTGTCATTACAATTAATACTAATACAAGAGTCCCAACGCCTAAAATAATATTCATTTCCCGATAACCTCTTTCTCTCTAATTTCCTAGCCAATGTCATAGTACACCCCTTGGAAAACGTTTTCAACACCTAATATAATAAATTGAAAATTTATTTGTGAAATAATTCACATTTTAAGTATTTTAACGAATTTAATTTTCATGTAAAAAAATTAGACACAAAATATTAATTTTGTTCATAAAAAAACAGTAGAAATGAGAAATATACTCACTTCTACTGAAAAAGATGTTTATAAATACACTCAGTTATAATACATCTTTTAGTAATATGAATGTTCACCACTTGATTGAATTTTATCAATTATTTATTGTTTTCTTACTCACTCTATTTCTTAATGGGGTGGATCTCTTATACACACAAACATACTTAACTATATCGTTTTACTATTCTAAAACGTTAGAATAAGTTGTTATATTTTGCGTATCGATGAGTGTATACATGATATAAAATAACTCATGAAAATTATTGAAAAAAAGTTGAAAGGATAGAAATGGCGTTTCTAAACATGCATACTTATTATAAATTGTACGAATGTATACATAGTATTCTAGTAATAATCGTTTAAATAATAAATTTAGGAAAAGATTCATAGAGGGTTTTAAATCATTGGAATTTAAATAAAGCGTCTCAATCATATTTACGTGTGATAGTTGATCAATGAAATGAGTATTGTTCATAACTATCACTCCTTTCCATACTTAACAGATAATGTTATTTGGAATGAGGAATTTATATATATTATTTAATATCTATATTAGGTTTTTGTCAATATATTTATTAAAAAATATATTATTTTAATTATAATAAGGAATGTTAATGGGAATTTACTATTAAAAAGTAGGGACATAAAAACGATATCTGTCCCTACTTTATCATCTGATTCTTCGAGTTTCTTTCTAAATAATCATGTGCTAAACACTTTAAACCTTTAATAATGCTTCTGTAAGTTGATGTGTATGTTGATAGATTTGTTTATAAATATTGTAATAAGATTCATATTGTTGACGTCGTTGCAAATTTGGTTCATATATATGTTCAACGTCTATAAATTGCGCTACACAGTCATCAAAAGAATCAAACCATTGTAACCCATACGCCGCAATCATTGCTGCCCCCATACTTGGTCCTTCTTCATGCTTCAATTTACGTATAGATGCATTAAAAATATCAGCTTGCATTTGAAGCCAAAATTCACTTTTTGCTCCTCCACCAATTGAAGTAATATGTGTAATTTCTTTTCCCGCTTCTCGCATCAATTGAATTGAATCATATAAAGAAAAGGTAATACCTTCTAGTACCGCTCGTGCAAAGTCTGATTTAGAATGGTTACCGCTAATACCAATGAAACTCCCTCGAATAAATGCATCGCCATGTGGTGTACGCTCACCAGCTAGGTAAGGCGCAAATAATAAACGATTTGCACCTATTGAAGAGGTACTCGCTTGTTTAACAATTTCATCAAACGTATCGTTCTCAAAAAATGTTCTCTTTAACCAATTAAGACTATATCCTGCAGCCAGCGTTACTCCCATTGCATAATATGTATTTGGAACACTATGATCAAAAAAATGTATATTATTTTTATAATACGTTTGATTACTTTTTTCTACGTTTACGATTACACCAGAAGTACCAATACTACATAATGTATCATTATCATTGATTATACCTGCACCAATGGCACCACAGGCATTATCTCCACCTCCAGCAAATACTTTTACCGAAGATGTAAAACCCAGTTCACTCGCTAAGGGTTCTTGAATAGTTCCAACTTCGTCTGTGGATTTCACAAGTGAGGGATAAACATCTCCTATATCAAATGTATCTCCAACTTCTTTTGACCAATCATGCGTTTCTGGGCTAAGAAGGAGCGTACTTGCAGCGTCAGAATATTCCATGTGAATCTTACCTGTTAAACGATAACGTACATAATCTTTAGGAAGAACGAACACATCTACTTTCTTCCATAGTTCAGGTTCATGTGTACTTACCCACATCATCTTAGGAAGTGTAAAACCCTCAAGAATCGGATTTCCATTTAATCGCTCTCCATAAACCGATCTAATTTGCTTACATTGTTCTGAATTACGTGTATCATTCCAAAGGATAGCATGTCGTACAGGGTGACCTTCTTTATCTAAGGCTACTAGCCCATGCATTTGCCCTGAGAATGAGAGTCCCTTCACTTTATACGATTTCATTTCATCAGAATGATTTAACCGATATATGCCTGTTTTAACTGCATTAAACCATTCCTCTGGATCTTGTTCACTATATCCAGGTTGGGATTGTATTAAATTTAAAGGCACACTTGTTGAAGTAATCACATGGCCTGATTGATTTACCGCAATAATTTTAACTGCGCTAGTTCCAAGATCAATACCTAATACTGCTTCTTTCATACGACTCACCCTTTATATCACTATTCATATAATTATATTAATGACAATTTATTATTTTTATATTTTCTATTTTATATAAATTAAATTTAGCTATCTATGTATTTATGATAGCGTTTTAAATAATTATTTCAATACTTATTTTAAGTAAATAAAAAAAGGACAAAAACCGATTGATTTTTGTCCCTTTTTATTATCTATTTCCTACATCTTGTCCAACTTCCACTGTTCTATCTTGCTTGTTATAAACCGCACCTTGAACACTACCAAAGTTAGGATCGTTACGTTTTTCTTCTACACCGAAACCTAGACTTTTGAAAATATTGACATCATTATCATCCATAGCATTTTCATAGAAGATTGTTCCACCATCATTATAAAAACGTGGCTTATTAATAGATTCTTGTAACGTCCCATTTCCTCTTAAATAATCTACAATGACTTCATTAAGAATCGTTGGAATTTTATTTCCTCCAGGCGAACCAATACCCATATAGAAGTCGGGTCCAACAATAATAGTAGGTGACGTATAAGAACGTGGTGCTTTATGTTTCTCACCATAGTTTGGACTGTTTGGATCTGTTGAAAAGTTTGTTAGCGAGTTGTTCATATAAAAACCTTCTTTAACATATTTACCTGTTCCAAAGAAGCTTGATAATGTATTTGTAGTACTTGCTAACTTACCGTTCTTATCAATCACTACAAAGTGTGTTGTACTTGTATTATCAATACGTTGTGTATTGAAGTCACTACCTTGTTCATCAAAATTGATACCGTTAATCTTATCTAGTAAATAATCTTGAGATAAGTAGGTATTGCTACTAGATTCTTTACCGTTAACAATATCTCTATTTCGATACATAATATCACGAGATTTGACAATCCCTGTAATATAATCTGTACGATCATTTGCAGAATTTACGCTTTCATCAATCTTCAGACCTTGTTCCATTAAGATTCCACCTAATGGGTTAGATGCAGCATAAACAGTATTGTTTAAATATTTTGTACTAATAGGTTTCTTTTCTTCTGTTTTTACTTGTTTAAAATCCTCTTCAGTGAGTTGATTTTTTAATTGTTTAGATAAACTTTTTCCAATATGATTATAAAAATAATCCGGTCCTTTATCTCGAATTTTCTTTAAAGTATTTGCTAAAGTAGGTTGTTTTACAATTGCACCTTCACGAACTGTACGCTTGCCTTTAAAGAAGGGAGAGTTTCGATCAATGTCAGAACCAAATAATTTCAAGCTACGTTCTAACTCTGAATCTACTTCAAAGCCATCTTCAGCTAATGGAATGACATAGTTTAAGATTTTTTTCTCATCCATTTTACCTTCTTTTTCATGCATATCATGTAAACCGCGTACAAAACCAGGTGTCCCTATTTTATCTCCCTTTTTGTAATTAAATGAAGATGTTGTTTTATATTCATACATGCGAGGTTCTTCACCATTTTTACCATCGTATGTAAGTGTAGCGCCGCCACCACCTAATCCAGATGAATGAGGTTCTGTTACTGCAAGCGCGTATGCGACACCTTCCGCTGCGTCAACTGCATTACCACCATCTTCAATAATTTTATTACCTACACGTGTTGCGATCGCATTGTTTGAAGCGACACCATACGTTTTTTGCTCATCAGAGGTTGCTGATTTACGGTTAGCAATCTTATTTTCATATAGATCATCTTTATCAAGTTTATCTTCTTTATTAAAAAAATAAAATATAAATGAGATTAAAATTGTAATCACTAAAATGACTGATAGTGTCACTTTATTATAGATATTCATACTACTTGGCCCCTTTAGATAAATATTGCTCCGTGGCTTTATTTAATTCATTTTTTTCGTAATTATCGAGACCTTCATTTGCTCTAGCAAATGTAACCATTAATAAAATAGCAATAATAATGAGTGTTGTAACAATAGGTAACCAATGTTGTTTAATATTCAAAAGAATACCCCCCATTCTTTTCTTTCAGATGAATTGTTTTATCTTTAATATTATTGTAATAACGTTGTGACTCCATACTATTCATATGATCTTTTGTTAATTTTCCATCTGCAGAGCGAACAGGTGTAATTTGAAATTGATGATGCTGACCATCCCAATCATGTTGAACAACTATACTTTTTTGATTTTTTGATAGAAAATCAGCAGAGGTTAAATTTCCTAAACTATAAAAAATACTAGCATGTTTATATTTCTCAATACTTTGTATAACTGTATTATGGCCAATGATTACATCTGCACCTGCATCAACTAATGCATGGGCATAAGCTTTTTGGCGATCTGTTACATTACGTTCGTTAGGAATCCCCCAATCTACGTTCACAACTACAAGATCATTGTTTTCCTTTAAGTTTTTAATTAATGGTACAAAAATTTTGGGATCTAAGCTAATAGATGTCGTATTTTTTAAAGGATCTTCATAATACGATTCAATATCTGTGAACGAAACATTAGCGACTTTTTTATTTTTAACTTTTTGTTGCACTGTTTTACTATTAATTGGATTCGAACCATTTCCAGTTAAAAAATTATAATCTGTTTGTGCTTCAACTTTTTTGGATAAATCTTGCGCTTGTACATTATCTATAGTGCTATTAATTAAATTGATACTTTTAATATTTTGTTTTTTTAAAAACATAATGTTTTCTATGTTTTTGTTTATATTTTCTTTAGGATTTTTAGAAAATTGGTTCACATATAAAGAAGCTGTGGAAAAATCACTTTGTTGTAATGGCTGTCTTAAACTTTTAAAAACATCATTTAAATTGACTTTTCTGATGTCATTATTCAAAGTGATATTTCCTAAATATGTATTTCTAATACTATTACCCGAATGTGGCATCGCCTCTACAGGTTCAACTTTAACAGCTCGAATAGCAAAAATTAGAAGTACTACTGTGATAACTAAGACAATAAACGTATACAAAAAGTTTCTTCGTTTATGTCGTTTCGATTGCTTAAGTAACCATTCGCTCGCTGATAATCGTTTTTTCTTTTTCATTATTATGCGCTCCTCGCTCGCGATTAATTAATAAAGCTATATAAGAACAAGATGACATAAGTAATACATGTTAATAACATTGTCGTAGCTAATGTAATTACAACACCTTGTTTTTGAATGGTATTGGCAATAATACCAGGAATAACAACTCCGATACCTGAAACCTCTACAACTTCAAATGGAGTGAGTGGATAAATTAAATCAAAAACAAATTTTAGAACCATACCAGTTAAAATCATCGCTGCAAATTTACGTCTACCATAAAGAATGACCCATCTACTAATACCAAACGTAACAATAAAATAAGTGAGACAACTAATGACCAACACAGATAGTAACATAATGGGTTGATCAAAAATAAGTGCTAAATAACCAGGTACAACAAGACCTGCGGGATTAATCCCAAATTTTTCTGCAAAAATTAAACTTAATACAATACCAACAAATAGGGAAAAGTATAATTCCGAACCTATCATTTTATTCTATCCCTTCTATAAATTCTGCTATTTTTCCACCTGGACCATGAATATTTCCAACACAAAATATGAGTGCCTGATGTGATTCACTAAGAATCGCTTTTTCTATATCTGAAAAATCATGATTTTCAAGGTTTATGTATGTTTTTTCAGGTAGATGTTGCATTAAATCTGTAACCATTTGCGTGCTTTTTCCTGTACAAATTAAGGTATCGAATTCGACGTCCTCAATAAAATTCTCAACGAACTGTCGCGTTCGATCCACCCTGTCAGAACGACAGTTAAGAATCACTACTTTTTTTGTATAAGGATAATCGTATGATTCTACTTTATTTAATATCGCTTTCGTAGACTGAGGCTCATTAGCAGCAAACGCATTAACAAATACATTTTTTGTGTTATTTGCATTAAAATATTTAATTTCAACCGCTCCTGGATCAGGAGGTGCATTTAACATGCCGCGCAGTGCAACGTCTTTTTCAACTCCTACAGCTTGCGCTACACCTAAAGCGATAGCGACATTATCAGGAAATACTAAATAATTAAATTTCCTTAAGTATGATTCAGGTATATCATTTTTATCTACAACAATAAGTTCAGTTTTACGTTTTTTAGCTTCCTTAGCAAAAAAGTCTGTAAACTCATCCTTCATGACTACTAATTTTCCATTTCGGGGAATCGTTGCAGTAAATGCTTGAGCAATATCTTGAAGTGTCGGCCCTAATACGTCCATATGGTCTTCCATAACATTGACAATGACACCAATATTCGCTTTTACTAAATCTTCTTGAAAGACAATTTGATAATCTGGATTCACTGCCATACATTCATTAACAAGCGCATTGCCTTTTTGCTTAACTACTTTTTGCACAATGTCTCTTTGTTCTCCTATGTTGGCGCCTTGCGGTTTTCTAAGGACAGGATATTCTTTCTCTGTAAACCAATACAACATTCTGGCATCAGTGCCTGTTGTTTTACCAATGACATGATATTGATCTTCTCGCAAAATACTATAAATCATTCTTGTAATAGTTGATTTACCACGAATACCATTAATATTTATTCGTAGAGGAATCTTATTTAAACGGTGTGTATGTCGCTTTTTCTCTCTAATTCCTAGAAATAATATCAAAGCGATACAAATGATAATGAGAATCAAACTGAAGTCCCTCTCTTTAAACATATTTTTTCTTTCATTTAATATTATCTTAATGAATGCGTTAAACACTTTAATAAGAGTATGCTATCATCTTAATATTTAGTCAGTTTTAAAAATGTAAATATTCAGTTAAAAATAGTATAAAATTATAAAAAAGTTAATAGAATATCAATATTTTCTCGAATAAATTATTGATTATTTCAAATTAATATCGACAAATTTAATTACCTTACATTTATTAATAGTAAATCGATAAATATTTACTTATTATTTACATTTACTTAAAACTCTCATGTTAGTTTATAAGTAAACATTGCTATGACTCTAGGAGGACATAAATGGATAAATCTATGGCTAAACCTGTTAAAATTGCAGTTGGCATTTATCTTTCTTTAGTTTTACTGGCTTGTTCTAGTTATCTCATCTTTATTTTGATTGGCAGTCTACAAGGAAATGACATGAGTAATTCTGTATTAGATACTGATCATCGTTATATCAACAACAGTTCTCAATCTTCTCACGAGACAATCAATAAAAACAAATCACCACATTCGACTTCAAATTTTACTGAAATAGAAAAAGAAGATGCCCTATCTTCACATAACGATACTATTAATACTGAATATAAAGAAACAGATACTAACTCTAGAGAATAATACAAGTTAGTATCTGTTTTTATGTTTATATAAAATGCGAATTAATATGTTACTTACTGCTAGACTATTAATAAGTGACATGTTTTTATTGAATTTTGCTGAAATTTTACAACCTAAACATTCGATTTTCAATGCATTTCAAATTCTTAGAATGATATTCATTTTACTCATTATTTTATTATTATCTTTTTAAAAAAACAGCCTAGTCATATGTGCTATCATAGATGTTTTATTCTTTATTCGAGTGCTTTTAAAAATAACACCAATGTTCAAACTAGTATTTAATCTTTTCCCATTATATTTTTCAGTTGTGTAAAGAACTTTTGACGTTCTGGTAATGGGAAAATAGGATAAATATGGAATAAGTTATAACCAGGTGTAAAATCATGTTCAATTCCTTTATCATTTAACATTTTAGAGAGCTTTAATGCATCTGGATATAACGTTTCTTTTGTGCCTATAAAAATAGATATACGACCAAGACCCTCTAAATCTCCGTTAATTGGCGATATTTTATAGTCTTCTATTGGCGTATCACCAGACCATAATTGAATGAAATATTTACTTCCTTCAATTCCTAGCATAGGATCTACTTTTTCATATTTTTTAGCTTCAGGATTACTAAATGTTGCATCAAGAACTGGAGACAGCATCACAATATGTCCTGGTTGTGGTAATTGTGTTTCTTTTTTAAGATATTGTGCAAATGATAAAGCGATTTGACCGCCTGCTGAATCTCCCATTATCGTCATATGTTGCGGATTTTCAACTTCCAATATTTCTTTTTGATAAATATTTTTTAGTAATTCAAATGTTGTTCGATAGTCTCTGTGAGGTACTTTAGGATAAACAGGCATAATCACTCGTGCATCCAATTCTCCTGCAAGTTGATCAATAAAATCAAAATGATTATCTAATGGATCTTGGAACCAAGCACCACCATGAATGTAAAGCACAACATCTTGATGAGGTTCTCTTTTATCATTAACAATATATGTGACAGATCCATTAATACTTCTAGTATGCGCACGATGTTTAAATTCATAATCCGTCCCATCATATTTACCAGCTGTTAAAGGTTTAACTTCCTCTAATGCTTTTTTAGCATCATTCGTATTTTCAAATGTTTTTTTCATTCCAGACATACGAATATATTTTTCAGTAATAAAGCTTTGATAACTGCGTTTTTCTTTTACTTTAATGTAAGCTAAAGTTCCAAGAATTGCAGATGTCGCTACGGTTAATAATCGTTTTTTCATCTTTTGACCTCCTATACTCTATATTATTATATACCTCAGAGTCGTTATATTTTAGTAAATCGCTTATTCAACTTTTAAATATTTAAAAAAGTAGTGATAAGTGCTATTCTAAATATAATTATCAGAATTTTTATTCTATTTTAGAAAGTAGGTTATGCTGAATGAAAAGAAATAAAATTGTGCTGATTGGTAGTGGATTCGTAGGTTCTGCGTTTGCACATGCAGTTGTAGCTAAAGGACTAGTCGATGAACTAGCTATTATTGATATTGATGAAGATAAAGCAAAAGCAGATGTATGGGATTTAAATCATGCTACACCTTTTGGTGATAAGTTTGTAGATGTACATCTTGGTTCGTATAGTGATTGTAGTGATGCTGATATCGTCGTGATCTGTGCAAGTGCAAAATTAGATAAAGGTGACACACGTTTAAAATTATTAGAAGATAATGTGAATATCTTTGTGCCTATGATTCAAAAAGTCATTGCTCATGGTTTCGATGGTTATTTTGTACTTCCATCTAATCCAGTCGATATTATGAGTTATGTTATAAAACGTGTGTCTCAATTTCCTAAGAATAAAATTATTGGATCAGGAACTTCATTAGATACAGCTCGCTTCGAATTTTTCTTAAGTCGCACGTTTGATGTGGCACCACAAAATGTCTATGCGCCTGTTATTGGCGAACACGGCGATTCTCAAGTAGCTGTTTGGTCTCATGCTCAAATTGCCGGTGAACCTGTCCTTGATTTACTGAATAAAGGAGTAGACCAAACCACGTTCAAACAATCTATCGCTTCGCAAACCACTCAAGTGGGATATGATATTTACGTTCGAAAAGGTACTACAAACTTTGGTATATCATTAAGTTTAGTACGTATTGTAGAAGCTATTTTATTTAATAAAAATGTGATTATGAATGTTTCAAGTTATCTTGAAGGTGAATATGGACTAAATGACCTTTATATTGGAACGCCAACAGTGATTAACGGTAATGGTGCTGATCGTGTCATTGAACTGAAATTGGAAGAAGATGAACTTACTCGTTTCAAACAATCAAGTCATATTATTTTAGAGCATCAACAACGTGCTGATGCTCTCATTGAATCAATTTTAAATAAATAGTAATAAAAGAGCCTAAACACAACAATTCATTTATCGTGTTTAGGCTTTCTTAACTTATTTTAAACTCTCATGCATTAAACTTAATTGGTGCTCAAAATCTTGCATATCAATAAAACGCGCTTGTCGATGCATTTCTTTTCCGTCCAAAAATATTAAATCCACTGGAACAGTAAATATAGATAGTTCTCCCGCAATAGCTTCTACATTAGATTGATTGATAACAGCAAAATGGACTTTAGAATAATCATTGACGATATCTTCAATTTGTGGCAATACCGCATGACATACTGAACAATGATTCCGCATAACATGAATCACTACTAATCGATGCGTTTGAATAAATTGATGAAATTGTTCAATACTTTCAATATTTTTAGTCATATTTTCACCTACTTATTTAATTTAACGGTCTCGTTCTCTTATACATACTTATTTTACGATGTTACACTTATTTTTTCATCTAAATCCTCTTGTTAAATACGTTCAACAATAGTTCAATGATTTTCTCTTCAAAATAGAATACATCTTATTAAATTAATGTTATAATGTTTGTGAAATAATTCACAATTTATATTGGAGGAATCAACATGAAAGCTTACATCTATGAAAAACCTGGCGTAGCTAAGCTCGTCGATAAAGAAAAACCAGTTGTTACGGAAAGTACTGACGCTATTATTAGAATGGTCAAAACAACAATTTGTGGTACTGACTTACATATTATTAAAGGAGACACACCTGAAGTTCCTCAATATACTACATTAGGTCACGAAGGTATTGGTATTGTTGAATCTGTTGGTTCGAATGTCAATAACTTCAAAGTCGGCGATAAAGTCATTGTGTCTTGTATCTCATCTTGTGGCAAATGTTATTACTGTAAAAAAGGTATCTATGCTCATTGTGAAAATGGCGGTGGATGGATATTAGGTCATCTTGTTGATGGTACGCAAGCAGAATATGTGAAAGTCCCTTTTGCAGATAATTCTTTATATCATGCTCCTACTTCTTTACCTGATGAAGCACTCGTGATGCTTTCAGATATTTTACCGACTGGTTATGAAATTGGTGTATTAAAAGGAAAAGTAAAACCTGGTAGCACTGTTGCTATTGTAGGTGCTGGACCAGTTGGATTAGCTTCTTTATTAACTGCTCAATTCTACTCACCTTCAAAAATAATTATGATTGATTTAGATGATCATCGTTTAGCTACAGCCAAAAAATTTGGAGCGACTCATACAATTAATTCTAGTAATGTGAATGAAGCAATTAAACAAATCAAAGATATCAATCATCGTGGCGTCGATGTTGCTATTGAAGCAGTTGGTATTCCAGCAACATTTGATTTATGTCAAAAGTTGATTGGCGTCGATGGAACAATTGCTAATGTTGGTGTTCACGGCTTACCCGTTCAATTTGATATCGAAAAATTATGGATTAAAAATATCAACGTTACAACTGGTTTAGTTTCTGCTAATACCACTGAAGAATTGTTGGAAGCACTCAAATCTAAAATCATTCAACCTGAACAACTCGTGACACATTATAGTAAATTAAGCGACATTGAAAATGCTTATGACTTATTTAGAAATGCTACAGATCATAAAGCAATCAAATTATTAATTGAGAATGATATAACTAAATAATGTTGTGTATTAAATAAAAAATAAAAGAGAAAGATTTCTTTTTGAATTCGTCGCCCTACTATAGCAAAGAGAACTAGCATTGAAAACCTTGAGACAACACCTTTTCAATTCAGTCATCGACCGCCAATACATTAAAAATGCCTGAGACACATATGATGTCCCAGGCTTGTTTTATTATTTAATTGTCATAATACGCTTACCAGGATCTACTGAATCAACATCATCGAATGTTAATGTTTTATCATCTTGATTTGTAATAATCACTGGTGTGACAACACTTGGCGCATGTTCTTTTAAGTATGCTAAATTAATCTTCATTAATGGTTGACCTTGTGTAACAGGTTCATTGACATCAACTAAACTTTCGAAGCCTTCACCATTCAATTTCACTGTATCGATACCAATATGAATTAATACTTCAATTCCTGTATCAGATTCTAAACCGATGGCATGTTTCGTTGGGAAAATTGTTTTAACTGTACCATCAAATGGTGCTACAATTTCGCCTTTTTCAGGAACAAATCCAATACCGTCACCCATCATTTTTTCCGAGAATACTTTATCTGGAACTTCAGATAATGGAATGATATGACCCGTACCTGGTGCATAGATATCCGTTTCTTTTACCTCTTCCAACTGTACTGGCTCATCTGATGTATCTTCAGTCACAGTGGTTTCACTAGGTTTTGTGATGTCTCCATTCATAATGCGTGCCATATCATGTTTAATTTGATCTGATTTAGGACCAAAAATCGCTTGCATATTATTTCCTACTTCAAGCACCCCTGAAGCACCAAGAGCTTTTAGTCCTTCAACGTCTACTTTAGACTTATCATTGACTTCAACACGTAAACGTGTAATACAAGCATCTAAATGCTTGATATTTTCTTTACCGCCCATTGCATCTAACACATCAAAAGGTAATTTACTTGCAGATGTATTAGCTACAGAGGCTTGTTTATCTTCACGACCTGGCGTTTTAAAGTTGAATTTAACAATTAAGAATCTAAATACAACATAATAAATAACAGCGTAAACTAATCCTACTGGAATCACTAACCACCATGGTGTTTTATTTGGAAGAATACCTAATAAAACAAAATCTATGAATCCTCCAGAGAATGTATATCCTAGATGTAAATGTAGTAGATAAAGTGTTAAAAATGATAATCCATCAAGTACTGCATGAATAAAGAATAATAATGGTGCTACGAATAAGAATGAAAATTCTAACGGTTCAGTAATACCAGTTAAGAATGATGTTAAAGCTGCTGATAACATCAAACCTCCAACTACCTTTTTATTCTCAGGTTTAGCTGTTTGATAAATTGCTAATGCTGCTGCTGGTAATCCAAACATCATAACAGGAAATTCACCTTGCATGAATTTACCTGAAGTTAAATGAACACCTTCACGTATTTGCTCAATAAAAATACGTTGATCTCCTCGAATAATTTCTCCAGCTGCATTTTTCCAAGAACCAAATTCAAACCAGAATGGCGCATGGAAAATATGATGTAAACCAAATGGAATAAGTAATCGTTTAATAAATCCAAATAAGAATACTGCCAATCCAGTATTAGATTCTAACAAACCTGTACTAAATGCATTTAATCCATTTTGAATGAATGGCCAAATCCAAGCCATTGGGAAAGCTAAAATAAACGATGTCGTTGCCATCATAATCGGCACAAAACGTTTACCCGCAAAGAACCCTAAATACGATGGTAAGGAAATATTATAAAATTTGTTATAACACCAAGCTGCTAGAGCCCCTATAATAATCCCACCAAACACTCCAGTTTGAAGTGTAGGTATGCCTAAAACATTTGCGAATCCTTTAGATGGGTCTTCCAATTGTGCTGGCGTAACATTTAAGAATGCTCCCATTGTTTTATTCATAATAATAAATCCGACAAAAGCTGCAATGGCTGCTACACCATCTCCACCTGCTAGTCCTATTGCTACACCGAGTGCAAAAATGATAGGTAAGTTATCAAAAATAATACCACCAGCACCTGTCATCATGTTAGCAATATTTTGAATTACTCCATTTTTAATAAATGGAAGATAATGCTGTAATGCTTCACCTTGAAAAGCTGTTCCAATTGCTAGTAATAATCCAGCTGCAGGCAAGATTGCCACAGGTAACATCAATGCTTTACCAATACGTTGCAATTGTCCAAATAGCTTTTTAAACATTTTGATTCAATCCTTTCAATATATCTTTTTTACGCATTAAAAAAGCATGACCAAATAAGCCCATCATTTATGACAAAAATAATGATAGCTTATCTGCTCATGCCTAATCGAATAGTAACACGCAGTTCTTTTTTAACAATTTAATTATACCTATAATATAAAACGTTTTCAATATCTTTTTTACTAATATTTTACATTTTTTATAATTTAATTATTTATAAAAAAAACACTGACAAAAGCATTACTTTCGTCAGTGTGTCGAATCTATGTCTTATAAGAAACGTTTAGCAGCTACAGAGATTGGTGGTACTTTATCGAAGTCAAATTCTTTGTCTTCTGTGATAGATCTGTAAGCCCATTTACCATAACCATATGCTTCTTCGTTAACGATTTGACCTGGTAATGGCGCAGCGTTTGGATCAACATGTACATCAACAACAGTTGGTACATTTTCATTTAATGCTGCTTCAACAATTTCATCAATACGGTTAGGGTCTTTTAATACATAACCTTTACCACCAGCAGCTTCAGCGAATTTAGCATGATCCATATCAGAGAAGTCGATGGCATATTCTAATTCACCAGCAGCTTGTTGTTCATATTTGATGAATGATAATTGCTTGTTATTTAATACGAAAATTGTCATTGGTAAATCGTATTGAACAGCAGTTGCGAAGTCTTGCATTACCATTTGGAATGCACCGTCACCAGTAATTGCAATTGCTTGACGACCTGGGTAAGCAATATTAGAAGCAAGGGCACCTGGAAGACCGCAACCCATTGTACCTAACCATGCTGAGATAATAAATTTATTATTAACATTTAAGTCTAAGTAACGTGTACCCCAAACAGTTGAAGTACCAACATCGATTGAGTATACAGCGTCATCTTTACTGTAATCATTGATAGCTTTCATTAAGCGTTCTGGACGAATTGGAGCACTTGTATTATTCATGTCTTTTTCCATCCATTTATCCCATACAGCTTTACGTTTTAACGTCTTGTCTAAGAATGAACGACGAGGTACTGGTTTGATTGCTTCAGTTAATTGATGGAATGCTAATTTAACGTCGCCAACAATACCAACATTAATATCGAAACGTTCACCGATTACGTTTGGATTTGTGTCGATTTGAATCGCTTTAATATTTTTCTTAGGTAAGTAATTTGCATAAGGGAAGTTAGTACCAGCCATAATTAATAAATCAGCATCTTGAATAGTTTGGTAAGACGTTTTTGTACCAATTTTACCTAAGTTACCCACACTGTATGGATGTGAATCAGGTAAAACAGTTTTAGCTGGTAATGTATGAATTACAGGGATTTTAGCTGCTTCAATGAAGTCTTGTAATTCAGTTGAAGCATTTTTTGCACCTACACCAACAAGCATAACTGGTTTTTTACTTTTGTTAATTAATTTGGCAGCTTTTTTAATGCTACGATAAGATGGTGTTGGTAACACTGGTCTAGACGTATCTACTGGACGATGTGTAGTGTCTTTAATTTTTTGAGTTAATAGGTCATTTGGACAAATAATAACTGCTACACCATTTTTTTCATATGCAGTACGAATCGCTTCGTTTGTAATTTCAAATAAGTCATCACCTTTTTGAACTTGATGATGGAATACTGCTACGTCGTCAACCATTTTAGAAATGTTAGTTTCTTGGAAGAATTTTGTACCTAATAATGTACTATTCGTTTGACCTGTAATAATAAGTTGAGGTACACGGTCCATTTTAGCGTCATACATACCATTTAATAAGTGAACAACCCCAGGTCCACCAATACTTAAAGCTACACCGATTTTACCTGTTAACTTTGTATATGCTGCAGCTGATAAGCTTGCAACTTCTTCATGACGTACATGATAAAATTTGAAAGTATCTCTAACTGTTCTTAAATTATCTACTACTGCATCAACTGAGTCACCTGGAATACCCCATAAGTGATCAATATCCCAAGCTTGTAATGCTTTAACTAATGCTTCATTTGCTTTAATCTTCGCCATTGATTAAATAGCCCCTTTCCTAAATATACAATTTGTTTCTGTATTCCCTTTAGTAAAACAACTTAATCATAATTGGAATAAGAATTGAACTAATAACTGCTGTTAAAATCATTCCAATTGAGCTAAATGCGCCAGATTCGATGTCGTGTTCTAACGCTTTTGCAGTTCCAAAAGCATGTGATGCATTTCCATATGTTAAACCTCTCGCGATTGATGTTTTAAATTGACCAACCTTAAGTAGCATTGAACCCATCATACTACCTATCAATCCAGTAGTAATGATAAACAGTACTGTAATCGTATCTGTACCTCCAAGTTCTTGAGAGACTTCAATTCCTACAGCAGCTGTAATTGATCTAGGTAGTATAGTTACGATTGTTTCTTCTGAGTAACCTAATAACTTTAACGAACTAAACACTAACACAAAATTCAATATCACGCCAGCCATGACGCTTGAAAAAATGACCCCAATATTTTCTACAATCTTATCTTTATTTTTATAAAGTGGATAAGCAAGACATACAACAGTGGCATTTAATAGATGGTTAATCCATTGACCGCCAATCATGTAATCGTGATAGTTTTGACGTGTTAAAAGTAAAACAATAATTATTCCAAGTGAACCGATTAATGCTGGATTCAATAATGGGTTATTATATTTACGTTGTAATATTTGAGCAAGTTTATACATTACAACAGTTAATAATATCATTAAAACGCCTTTTAATATATCCATTTTTAATGATTTCCTTTCTTAGTATGAGGTTTTTTCTTAGACATTGTTTCAGCAATAAATCCAGAAACAAGTGCCACACAGCTTGTACCAATAATAATCAAGAGGAAGAAAATAATATAACTTGTAGTGATATTAGAAACAATATCCATAATTCCTACAACTGAAGGAATAAAGAAGAAGACCATTGTAGTTAATAAGAAGTCGGCTCCTTTAGAAACCCATTCAACACGAATAATTTTAAAATGTAATAAAATATAAAATAATATCATACCGATAATACTTCCTGCTAATGGTATATGTAGCCATTTTTGTAGCAGTGAACCTATAATACTAATCGCTACCACCAATACGATTTGAAGAATAATCTCTATAATATTTAATGCTTTTTTCAAAACGACTGACCTCCATAAATTTGTCGAATTTGTTACAGCGATTTTTTAGTCTATATTCAAGATTGTAATCTATATTGATAGATTATAAAAATATTGATTTTATATATAACTTATAGTTATTTTCTATGGAACCGTTTTAAAAATAAAAAAATAGTGAAAAAACCTAGGTTAAGGTTTTTCACTATTTGTAAAAAATGAACTGTTTATTTGTTTTCTAATCTTTCAGTCATAAATTGTATCCATTTAGACGTTGCATAACTTAAAAGTTTATTTTTTTTCCAAATTGCTCCAAGTTCCCAGCTCATACCTGAGTCTTCAATTTTTATACTTTTAATCTCATC
This sequence comes from Staphylococcus sp. HMSC069E10, assembly GCF_001809205.1. NCBI lineage: Bacteria > Bacillati > Bacillota > Bacilli > Caryophanales > Staphylococcaceae > Staphylococcus > Staphylococcus sp. HMSC069E10. The sequence continues at coordinate 97,391 of NZ_KV796466.1, forward strand.
TTTTAACATCTTGGCAATATGTTCTGGTAAAATACTGACGCCTAATCGTGCTATTACTAAATATTCAATGAAATTCCATTGTGATACATTGGACACTGTATTTGGGATAAAACCAGCATTTTTTGCAGCAGCTATAATTTTATCATTAAGATAAAAGTCCTCATTGAATAATATAAAATCTTCATTTTTCAAGTCAGCCATAGTCACAGATGAACGCTTAGCTAACTGATGTTCTTCACTCACTATAAGTCTTAAATCTTCACTGTATAAAGACACATAATCAAATGTGTTCTCATCTATAGGAATGGTCGTAATGCCAATGTCTATTTGATCGTTAACCAAACGATTTTCAATCGATTTACCCCCACTTTCATTAAGACTATAGGTAACGTTTGGATATAATTTATGAAACTCCGCCAAAATATTAATAAACTGTTGCATATCCATCACCGCTGACATTCCAATATTAATATGACCTGTTTCTAAACCAAGCAAGCCATTAATTTCATTTGGAATATTATCATATAATGCTAAAATCTCTTCACATTTTTTATAAAACACTTTTCCTGCATCTGTAAGAACTAAATAACGCTTTTGTCGATCGAATAAAGGCATGTCTAATTCATTTTCAATATCTTTTATTGCTTTACTTATAGTTGGTTGAGCAATATATAAAGATTTAGAAGCATTCGTCATACCACCTTGATTCACAACTTCCATAAAATATTTCATATGCTTGATATCCAATTGCTCACCTTCTTAAAAAATTCTTTTTTTATTATACATTATTTTTGTAAGAAAAATGTAAATTCATTAGATTTTGAATTCATTCGATAACTTACTCAAATATGTATACTTTATGGAAAAATAATATTTATAAATAAATTATTTTTCATATAAACAAAACTATATTTTCAAATTACAAAAAATGTTATAATCAAAATCGGCTCAAACAAATATGAGGTGATGAATTGAGCTTTTACGAATTTATGCAAAATTTTATAGGCGATGACACACCATTAGGTGAATTGGTAAATTGGATTAATCAAGATAACACTTTTCCTAAAGACGTGAAGAGCCAAAACGAAATATTGCTATATTTTCGAACAAATCCGTGTCTTGAAAACATACCAGTGACTAGTGTTAAAAGAGCATTAGCTGTTTTTAACCAATTCACAGATGTATGATTTCAACAAAATGTAGTTATACATTACATGGAAGTATCATCTCACTAAGGCGCCCTTGTGGCGTCTTTTTTATGCACAAATTTAGCTACAATATATTACGTATATTTCAGAAGTATTACAGTTATTTGTATAATTCATTTCTTATATTGTATTACAACTTTTTAAATAATATTATTATTTTAGATTTTAAATTATTTAATTTTTGAGGAGAACTTAATGAAAATTAAAACATTCATTTTACGTCTAATATTAGCTACGACAATTATTTTTACTGGCACTTATACATATCAAAATGTTGAACATACACATACTTCTAAAGCAGCTGGTTATAATTATTATAATAAATATCAATGTACTTGGTGGGCATATAAACGCCGTGTTCAATTAGGTAAACCTGTTTCAAATCAATGGGGCAATGCAAAAAACTGGTACTATAGAGCTCAACGTGCTGGTTATAGAACAGGACATAAGCCTAAACGCTATGCTATTATGCAATCAACTGCAGGATATTACGGTCATGTGGCCATCGTTGAACGTGTTTACAGTAATGGAAAGATTCTTGTTTCAGAATATAATTATAACCGTCCACTAGCATACAGTACGCGTTATATTAGTGCATCTGCTGCGCGTAATTACAATTACATTTATTAATTGACACAACATAATAAGCCATGAAAGTTTAGTGATGGAATCTCTTCCATTTCTAAATTCTCATGGCTTATTTTTAAGATTGGCGTATTGATTTTAAAATGCGTTCAGCCGCTTCAGTATTCGCTTTAGGTTCTTGTTTGAGTTGCTCAGCAACTTTTGAAATTTCTTCACCTTTAGCGCCTACAACAATCGCTAATGATTTATATTGCAAACTCATATGTCCTTTTTGAATACCTTCTGAAACAAGGGCTCTACAAGCTGAAAAGTTCTGTGCTAAACCTACTGCAGCTACTACATGTCCTAATTCTCTAGCAGACTCAACGTTGAGTAAGTCTAAAGACGCTTTCGCAACTGGTAATACTTTCGTTCCTCCGCCAACAATGGCTAAAGTCATCGGTACTTCAATTGTGCCCACAAGACGTCCTCGGGCTTCATCATATTTCCACGTAGCAATACCTCTATACTGACCATCGCGTGCTGCATAAGCATGCGCACTTGCTTCAGCACCTCGTGTATCATTACCTGTAGCTAGAACAACGGCATGAATTCCATTCATGACTCCTTTGTTATGTGTTGCTGCCCGATGAATATCGACTTGTGCAAGCACTGACGCACGTTCCATTCTCTTAGCTACTTCTTCACCAGAATAATCGCCGCGATTTAAATCATTGATATCAATCTCACCTTCTACCCTTACAACAGAAGACGTTGCATGATTAGATAAGATACTCATTAATATCTCTTGATCTGTTAACTCATTTTTTAGATAGGCTGTCACTGCTTCTAAAATGGTATTAAGCATATTTGCACCCATCGCATCTTTAGTATCAACAAATACTTTAAGAGACAATAACTGTTCATTAGGAAATGCATCTATGTCAATACCACGATAACCACCTCCACGATGGATGATAGAAGGATAGGCTTCATCTGCAATACGTTTAATTTGGTTTTCTTGTTTTTGAATACGTTGTGTTAAGTCTTCTGTATCTTTAACATCATCAAATACGATTTGTCCGATCATCAAGCGTTCACTTTTTATCGTTTTAAATCCTCCAGTTTGGTTAACAAGTTTCGATCCATAACTCGCAGCAGCAACAACTGATGGCTCTTCAACCATCATAGGTACCACATATTCTTTCTCATCTACAATAATTTTAGGTAATAATCCAACTGGTAATGTGCCTTGGCCAATGACATTTTCGATGAGACTGTTTGCCACTTCCTCATCAATAACTGGATTGCTTAATAATGTTTGATAATTCGTTTTATCTAACCACCCGTAGTCTACTAATTGTTTTAATTTATCTTCTCTTGATAAATGACGAAAGTTTTTATCTAAACTTTTCATATTAATGTACTCCCTTTTCAATCATTAAAGCAATACCTAGTCCTCCGCCAATACAAGCTGTTGCGATACCTGTATGTTGATGTTCTTGTTCTAAAGCATTCACAAGTGTTATAACAAGACGTGCACCACTTGCACCAATAGGATGTCCTAGCGCAATGGCACCACCATAAATATTTAAAATGTTATCAGGTATTTTTAAATGATCCTTAACAGGTATACTTTGAGCTGCAAATGCTTCAGTCATTTCTATAATATCAATATCATTAATGTGTTGATGTGTTTTTTCTAATAATTTTTCTACTGCATAAAAAGGTGCATACCCCATGTATTGTGGATCGCAACCTACTTCAGCGTAATCGCCTACTATGCCAAGAATTTCAAATCCATGTTCTTTTGCAAATGTTGCTTCCATTAAAATAAGGGCAGATGATCCATCATTAATACTTGAAGCATTACCACCAGTGACTGTTCCATTCTCTTTAAATATTGTTTTCAAAGTAGATAATTTTTCGACACTACTATTTGGTCTTATACCTTCATCAGAAGTCATCTCATTACCTTCAGCGTCTGTCATTTTTATAATTTCATTATCAAATTTACCTTCTTCAACTGCCTTTGCAGCTTTAGCATGAGAATGGTTAGCAAACTCGTCTTGCATTTCACGTGTTACATGATATTTTTCGGCTATATTTTCTGCTGTGACACCCATTGGAACATAATGGAAAGCATCCGTTAATCCATCATGCATAAAACTTTCTACAGGATCTTCTCCGTCTTTTAAAATAAGTTTAGGTGCATTAGTCATACTTTCAACACCACCAACAGCAACGACTTTAGCTTCCCCTAACTGAATAAGTTGCTTCCCTAAAATAATTGCTTTCAGTCCTGAACCACATACTTCATTAATCGTCATCGCTGGAGTTGTATCAGGAATACCTGATTTAATAGCAATTTGTCGTGCAGAATTTTGTCCTATACCACTTTGTAAGACATTTCCGAAAATAACTTGTTCAATAAGAGCTGGATCGATATCAATTGATTCAATAGCTCCTTTTAAAGCTGTTGTACCTAGTTCAACAGCTGAATAATTTCTCAATTTCCCTTTATATCTGCCAATTGGCGTTCTTTTAGCACTTACAATAGCGATTTGTTTCATTCTTTATCTCCTTGCCTGTAGTATATATATAATTGTATTTTAGTAATTTATTTTGGTAAAATACAGAGTATTGTATTGTTAAAATTAGACTATTCGAAAGGATGACATGCCTGTGAATATAGGTATCGATAAAATCAATTTTTATGTCCCTAAATACTATGTAGACATGGCGAAGCTTGCAGAAGCTCGTCAAGTTGATCCAAACAAATTTTTAATTGGGATTGGACAAACACAAATGGCAGTAAGTCCAGTATCTCAAGATATTGTATCAATGGGAGCCAATGCTGCTAAAGATATTATAACAGAAGATGATAAAAAACATATTGGAATGGTTATCGTTGCTACTGAATCTGCTATCGACAACGCTAAAGCTGCAGCAGTTCAAATTCATCATTTATTAAATATCCAACCTTTTGCACGTTGTTTTGAAATGAAAGAAGCTTGCTATGCAGCTACACCTGCAATTCAACTTGCTAAAGATTATCTTGCAAACCGTCCTAACGAAAAAGTATTGGTCATTGCAAGTGATACAGCACGTTATGGTATCGAGTCAGGCGGTGAACCTACACAAGGTGCTGGTGCAGTGGCAATGTTAATTTCACATCAGCCTCGTATTTTACAATTAAACGATGATGCTGTTGCTTATACAGCAGATGTGTATGATTTCTGGAGACCGACTGGCCATAAATATCCACTTGTTGCAGGCGCATTATCAAAAGATGCATATATTGAATCATTCCAAGAAAGTTGGAAAGAGTATGCACGTCGTGAAGATAAATCATTATCCGATTTTGAATCATTATGTTTCCATGTGCCTTTTACTAAAATGGGCAAAAAAGCATTAGATTCTATCATTAATGATACTGATGAAACGACTCAATCTCGATTAACGTCTGGTTATGAAGATGCTGTATACTATAATCGCTATGTAGGTAATATATATACTGGATCACTTTATTTAAGCTTAATTTCATTACTTGAAAACAGAACTTTAACTCCCGGTCAAACAATTGGATTATTTAGTTATGGTTCTGGGTCTGTGGGAGAATTCTTTAGCGCCACAGTAGTGGAAGGTTTTGAACAACACTTAGATAAAAAAGCACATCAAACTTTATTAAATGAGCGTCAAGAAGTATCTGTAAAAGAATACGAGTCGTTCTTCAGACGTTTTGATGATTTATCTTTCGATCATGAGATTGAAAACGTAGAAAACGATAAAAATATCTTTTATTTAGAAAAGATTGAAGATGATATTAGATATTATCATTCTCCTGAATAATGTATATCACTCAGATATTAAAAAAGGTGGGACGACGAACTCAAAATGAATTCGTCATCCAATCTCCCCAACACATTATAAACGCCTAAGATAACGAATTATGTCTTAGGCGCCTTTTATTTATGGTTTAGTTGTGTATAATGGTCGATATAATTGACTCATATTCACATTTTCAATTTCTAACAATTTAATTTTATTATCAATTGTTCCACCATATCCTGTTAAACTACCATCTTTTCCTACAACGCGATGACAAGGAATAATAATAGAAATTGGATTTTTTCCTACCGCTCCACCTACAGCTTGTGCAGACATTTTTGGTTTGTTTAATAATTGACCGATATGTTTGGCAATCGTTCCGTAAGTAGTAAGCTCTCCATATGGAATCGTATTAAGATAAGCCCATACTTCTTGTTGAAAAGGTGTACCATGAGGTTGTAAAGGAAAATCAATCTCTGGATTATTTCCTAAGAAATAGTCATCAAGCCATCGTTTTACTTTTTTAAAAATATATAATTCATGATTTGTAGGAAAACGTAAATGTGTGTATTGATATAAATATTCTAATTGCGTCACTACTTCTCCGTCTGTAATGATTTCTAAATTACCTACTGGAGATTGATAAAGCATTGAATAAGACATATAGCTTCCTCCTTACTCTATTGTATTGTAATAAAAAATAAGAAGCGAGACTGAATTCATTTGAATTCCTCTTCTCGCTCCCATTAATCCATTCTGACACATTTATTAATAACTTTTTAATACTAAGTTTATTTTAATAACACAATAATTCTTAATTGAAGTTATATAATTCATAACCTTTATCTTTAGCATATTCTAATGCTAAAATTTCTAATATATTGATAAACGCTGGCTCATCTTTCACATTTACATATTGGAATTTTAATCCATAATCTTCAGCTGTGATTGATTTAATATCGTCTTCGCTTACACCTTTTTGTTGAGCTAAGCCTTTTTTAAATTTTGTTGTGCCTACACCAGATTTTAAGTTATATTGTCCCATTTTATTAAATAAGTCTTTCGTAATAGGTTGATAACCTGTTGAATATCCTCCAGTTTGACCTACAAATATTGGTGTTTTTTTATCAAAAATAACATATACACCAAATTTATCTTGAACTTTTTCACGATCTTGTTTACTAAATGATAAAGCATTATTTTTGTCATACTTAAATAATTTTTTAAGTTGCTTTTTATTATCTTCTTTAATTTGATCTAATCTTTTACTACCTTTCATATTATACCATCCTCCAGTATAGAGTATTTTTATCTTTTATCGAATTAACATTGAATCATTCTATAAAGAATACTATTTTTCTATAATTTTTTAATTTTTATTTATAATTCTAATTAATTTCTTTAAATTTTGTATACCCTATTCATCCTAGTTAAAACTTTTCTATATTGTAAATTATTTAATGCTAAACATAAAAAATCATTTCTTTTATTAAATTATAATTTATTAGTTATTCTCTATTTATTTATAGATATTTCTATTCTATAATCATATATTATGTATCTCTATATAAATATTTTATAGTTTACATGTTAGGGGAGAAAGACATGAATGATAAAGATTTAAGAGTGATAAAGACTAAGAAAGCGTTAACGAGTAGTTTATATGCTTTACTAGAAATAGAACCCTTCTCTTCTATTACAGTTCATAAAATTTGTGAAAATGCTGGTATTCATCGTACTACATTTTATAAACACTTTTATGATAAATATGAACTACTCGTCTATTTACTTGAAGTCATTGGAAAAAATTACTTTGCAATTGATATTAAGGAACGTATTAATCGTCCGTTTCAAGTTTTGTCTAATTCATTAAATCGTGAAACATTGTCTAGAATCGAATACATGCAAGAAGAAGATAATGAATACAACAAAGTTAGAAATCAGTTTCTTATAGATATTATCAAAAATGATTTTTATGAAAATATGGATCGGATAGCACTTGAAGAAACCATTCCTAAAAGCTTAGTTTTCTATGTTTTTGGTTCAATTATAGATGGTTTTTTAGAGTGGCAAAAAAATGAGGAGACAACACTTACACCTAAAGAAATGGATGAAATTTTTCATAAATTAGTTAATATTAAAACGATTAATTAATGATCAAACAATCGTTATATCGTTTTAGTAAATAAAACCCGTCGAATTAATTCAACGGGTTTTATTTATTATTAATTATTGTTTTTTATATGATTTAATTTTAATTCATTTAACTCGCTAGATGCATTAATATCACAACTACAATCTGTATCACAACCACCACATTTTCCTTGAGTAGAGCGATTAAAGAATTTATATAATGTATACGCAGCGTAACCAAAAATAGCAACAAAAATGATTACGTTTATTAATAAAGTCATTGTCATCATCCTTATATAAATAGTTTTGTTATTTGATAAAATGCAAATGTTAATATATACGCTGTAAAAATTGGATAAATTAATGCTGTAAGTGTCCATTTCCATGATGTTGTTTCTTTACGAATTGTTGCAACAGTTGAAATACATGGCACATATAATAATATAAAAATCATAAAGGCATAGGCAGATAAAGGTGTGAACTGTTGTTGAATGACATTCACTAAACCACCTTCACTAGAAGAATACAGGATAGCCATAGAACTTACAATGACTTCTTTGGCTAAGAATCCTGGAATTAACGTAGCGCCTGCTTGCCAACTACCAAATCCTAATGGAGCAATGAGATGTCCAAAGAATTCTCCAATACTATGCATGAAGCTTTCATCAATCTGTACATTCACCCCATGAGGACCGATGTAACTCAATGCCCAGATGACTACAGAACCACCAAAAATAAATGTACCTGCTTTTTTAACAAATCCTTTTGCTTTTTCCCAAGTACTTCTCCATAACGTTTTAACTGATGGCACTCTATATGTAGGTAGTTCTACAATAAATACGGAATTCTCACTTTTAAGAATAAACTTGTTAAGTAATGTACTTACAATTAATGCCACTACAATTCCTAATACATATAAACTTAGCACTACAAGAGATTGATACTTTTCAAAAAATACTCCTACAAAAATAGCATATACTGGCAATCGCGCCGAACATGACATGAAAGGTGCAATTAAAATAGTGATGAGTCTTTCTTTTTCATTTTCAATACTCCGTGTTGCCATAATACTAGGTACATTACAACCAAATCCAATAATCATTGGAATAAATGATTTACCACTTAATCCTATTGATTCCATTGTTCTATCCATTAAAACTGCAATTCGTGCCATATATCCTGAATCTTCTAAAAGTGAAATAAAGAAGAATAATACAATAATTTGTGGCACAAATACTAAGACTGAACCTACTCCAGCTACAATACCATCTGTAATCAAATTCTGTAGAAATGGCGCAACATGTATATAATGCATGCCTGCCTTTAACCAGTCTGTGAGCGGTCCGCTAAAGAAAGCATCGAGCTGATCTGATAATGGTGTTCCTATCCAAGTAAAGGTCGTTTGAAAAATCAGCCACATAATGACTAGAAATATTGGAATACCTAAGTATCTATTCATTATTATTTTATCGAGTTTTTCAGTTAAAAATTGCTGTTCTTCATTCGGATATTCAACGACACCATCTAATAGACGATCAATGTATTGATTTCGAATTATTTCAATATGTTGTCGTATTGATATATCTAAGTGTTGACTTAACTTCTCTTTAATAGGTTCAATTTGTTCGGAAATGACTGAAGGTAGTTCTCGTTCAATTTCCGGATTGTCTAATAAATACTGAATTGCTATAAAGCGTAAACGTTTTGAAGGATATTCTGTATGTGCTTGAATGATAGAAGTCATTTGCTTAATCGCATCTTCAGTTTCTTTACCATAACTGATTTTGAAGTTACGTTTTTCTTTTGGATTTAAAAAAGACAATTCATTTAGCAATTCCTCCGTACCTTTTCCTTTACGAGCAACAATGGGAAATACAGGTACTTTCAGTTTTCTCATTAGACCTTCATATTTAATTTTAATACCTCTTTGCGTTGCCACATCTACCATATTTAATCCAATGATAATAGGTTCATTTAATTCCATTAATTGTATTGTAAGTTGAAGGTTTCTCTTTAATTGACTGGCATCAATAATGTTAATCATACCTGTAAATGTATTTTTCATCAGATAGTCTGTGACGACTGTTTCATCTTTAGAAATAGGTGATAAATCATAAATACCCGGTAAATCGATTAAATTGCCAATATCTTTCTTTAATTGTCCAACTTTCTTTTCAACTGTAACGCCACTCCAGTTTCCAATGTATTCATACGAACCGGTTAGTGCATTAAACAATGATGTCTTTCCTACATTTGGATTACCTAATATACAGAAGCTTTCGTGCATAGGCTTACTCCTCTAACATAATTAAACGTGCATCACGTTGACGAATGCTTACACATTGGCCATTAATTTCAACAACACTTGGTCCATTTAACAAGCACTTTTGTTTAATACTGATTTTACTACCTACATTTAAGCCAAAGGCACCTAAACGATATAGCATATTTTTATTTTGAATATCAATTTGTTTAACTACATACTTTTTATCTTTTGATGCAGTGCTTACATTTATCATTCCAGTCACACTTTCTATTTGTAATTAATAATCATTCTCAACACTTAAATTATAACCTTTTTCACTTACTTTTACAATCATTTATTTATTCATTTTTCATAAATTTTATATACGATTCATACATTGTTTAGAGTATTTATTTTCTTATTTAGACTATAAAAAAAGCTATGGAAAATCGAACGAATTCGACTTTCCACAGCACCTACCACTTAGTTATGTTAGAACATCTCTGATACGACTTTTTGTTCTAAGAAGTTTAATAAATAGTCAGGACTGCCTGTTTTAGCGTCTGTACCTGACATTTTGAAACCACCAAATGGGTGGTAACCTACAACAGCTGCAGTACATCCACGATTTAGATATAAGTTACCTACATCAAATTCATTTACAGCTTGAATCCAATGTTCACGATTGTTTGTGATGACCGCTCCTGTTAAGCCATAATCTGTATCATTTGCAATATCAATGGCTTCATTAAAGTTATCGAATTTGGTGAAGCCAACTACAGGGCCAAAGATTTCTTCTTGCATCACTTGATCAGAAGATGTTAATCCTGAAATGATTGTTGGATGGATAAAGTAACCTGTTGAATCATCCACTTCTCCACCAATTTCAATTTTTCCTTCTTTACTACCAATTTCAATATATTTTTTAATTTTATCGAATTGTTTTTTATTAATAACAGGACCCATAAATGTATTATTGACAGTATTACCTATTGTTAAATCTTTTGTTAACTCAATTGCTTTTTCTAAGACTTCATCATAAACAGCACTATGCACAATGGCACGTGAACATGCTGAACACTTTTGACCGGAGAATCCGAACGCTGACGTTACAATAGAGTGTGCAGCTAAGTCTGTATCTACACCTTCATCTACTACAATCGCGTCTTTACCACCCATTTCAGCAATCACACGTTTTAAGAAAGTTTGACCTTCTTGCACAACTGCACTACGCTCGTAAATGCGTGTTCCTGTTGCACGAGACCCTGTGAATGTCACAAAATGTGTATGCACAGAATCAACTAAGTAGTCACCAATGTCTTTAGGATCACCAGGCACAAAGTTTACCACACCTTTAGGTAAGCCTGCTTCTTCTAAAATTTCAATCAGTTTATATGCAGTAAGCACTGTGTCTTCAGCAGGTTTCAATAACACTGTATTACCTGCAACCACTGGTGCTAATGTTGTACCTGCCATAATTGCAAATGGGAAGTTCCAGGGTGGAATGGTTACACCTGTACCAATCGGTTTATAGAAATATTGATTGTGTTCACCTTCACGATCTAAGACCGGTTTACCATCTGCAAGTTCCATCATTGAACGAGCATAATATTCTATAAAGTCAATACCTTCAGCCGCATCTCCAACTGCTTCATCCCAAGGTTTACCCGCTTCATACACCATGACTGCTGCAATTTCTTCTTTACGACGACGAATTATTGCTGCGACACGAAGCATTAATTCAGCACGATCTTTGTGTGACCATTTACGCCATGCGTCATAAGCTTTGTTTGAAGATTCAAATGCGTTATCGACATCGTCTTTTGTCGCTTTTGACACTTTAGCTACTAATTCAGATGTATTCGCTGGATTAATTGAATCGAATGTATCATCTTTAATGATATGTTCACCATCAATGACAATAGGAAGCGTTTTACCTAAACTATGTTTTACTTTTTCTAACGTTTTTTGAAATCTTTCAACATTTTCTTGTACAGAAAAATCAATACCAGGTTCATTTTTGAAAGGTACTACCATACTTCATTACCCCCTATATGTTTTTAAGTATTTAAATTCATTCTCTAACCCTTTGTTTCTTAATCATGATATTTTCTATCATTAACTTCATTTTACTATGCTTACTCCTTCATTTGCAACCGCTTACAAAATTGTTTGTTTGACCTTTTATTCAAATACTAATGTAGCCCTATCAATACACTCTATTATATAAATAATTTATAATTTAAATAAAATAAAGTATAATAATCACAACACAATTAACCGACATCTAGAAAAGGAAGTATATATATGAAAGCACTTATCACTGGTGGAGCAGGCTTTATTGGCTCCCATGTAGCAGAATATTTTATGAAACATGACACAGAAGTACATGTTATTGACAATTTAAGTTCCGGTTTTTTAAAGAATATACCTTTTGTGAACAATGAACATATTTATATTAAAGACATCACCGATTTTGAATTTGTAACACAGTTAATACAAAAAGAACAATTTGATTTTGTCATTCATTTAGCTGCTATGGTGAGTGTAGTAGAAACTATCGAAAAGCCAGAATTATCCAATCGTATTAATATAGATGCTACTGTCAATATATTAGAAGCAATTCGAACATATAATCCAAATATTAAAAAAGTCATATTTGCTTCTTCTGCAGCTATTTATGGTCATCTACCCGATTTACCTAAATCCGTAGAACAATCTAAACCATTTCCATTATCTCCATATGCTATTCAAAAGTACGCTGGAGAACAATATGCTAAGATTTATAATCATTTATATCAAATTCCTTGTACTTGTCTAAGGTTCTTTAATATTTACGGTCCTAGACAAAATCCAACATCTGATTATTCAGGAGTCATTTCTATTATGAATACTAAGTTTTTAAATCATTCAACCTTTACATTTTATGGAGATGGTGAACAAACACGTGATTTTGTTTATATCGATGATTTAATCAATGCTATATCAATTGTTCTTAATACTACTCTAACGGATGGTTTTATCTATAATGTAGGCACAGGAACACAAACAAATTTGAAAGCTGTTTTTAAATCGTTTGAAAATGGCTTTGATTATCATATACCTTATCAATTTGAAGCTCCACGTCTTGGAGATATTAAACATTCTTGTGCTGACATTACCCCACTTAAATCATTAGGTTACAAACCTAAATATAGTATTGAAGAAGGTATTACAGCTTATTTGACTTATAATAAACATAACAACATCACTATTTAATAGAAAAACGGTTAGCTTTTATTAATATGCTAACCGTTTTTTACTATTTGAGTAGTTTATAAAATTCTTTAAGTGCTAATTGATTATATTCTTGTGCGTTAAACACTTCATATTGAGATGGTTGTTTTTGAATACACTGTTCTAATGCGACGGTGATATCATCAACATCATGACTCACAAGAGTACCATATTTACCATTACCGAGTACATAGCGGTTTGCTATAATATCTGACGCGATAATATTAACTTTTAAAGTTAATGCTTCAAGTAATACCATTGATTGTCCTTCATAATGAGACGTTAAGCAGAAGACGTCTGCTTGTTTCATGATATAGTATGGATTCTTCCTTTGACCTAATAAAAAGACATGTTTTTCTAATTTCAACCTTTTTATTTGTTGTTCTAATTGAACACGGATAGGACCTTCCCCCATAATATATAACTTTGTATGCGGATGACTGACATGTACTTTACTAAATGCATCAATAAGTAAGTCGAAGCCTTTTTCAGGTGATAATCGTCCTGCAGTTACAATTTTGAAATCGTCTTCCTTAAATGGTACTGAACTTATATCTCCATTATTGATGCGTACGAGTACGGATTGGTGTTGTTTTTCAAATTTTTCAGAGTCATCTAATTTTAATTGATTGATTTTATTCAAATTAATCGTATTTCTGGAAGTGACAAATTTCTTATTCAATGATTTATCATTCATCTTCTGTTTATTTTGATCTTTAGAAGCATCGGATACACATACTAATTGATCAAATTGACTATACAGCGAGAGTACACCTTTTAAATTTTGATAATGTATTTTAACACCGTTAACTTTTCTTTTCATATCTGCTTTAATATCACTATGTAAATAAATCAATTTACGTTTTACTTTTGTTGCTAAAATTAAATTAGCCCAAAACATAGAATACCCACTAAAATCAATCGCATAGTCGAATTGGCTATGACCTAATACTTTTCGCATTTCTCTTTCGTATACTTTCTTCGGATATATCAAATGCTCTAACGTACTTTTTAATCCTCTCTGTCTTACGAAATCGATCCTATACGTTTCTTTCAATGATGCTGCTAATGGAGGTACTCTCAAAATAATTCTAACGTTCTTATTAATACTATTTAAGTTATTTAAAACTTCAAGATTTTTACTTTTATTAGTAAACAATGTAATGTCATATGTTTCATAATCGACATTTTCTAATAAATTAATGATAGACGTTGTAATACCATTATTTTTCATACCACCAGGATAAATTAACACTCTTTTCTTAGCACAGATCTTACGTTTAGGACGCTTACGTTTACCCTCAAATAGTATGTTAATAAGTGTTTCAGTAACAGTTCCATCATCTAGATAGGTATATTGACGTTTAAAATATTGATATTTTTTCTTCACTGAATCTTCATCATATACTTTTTGCTTAATCGCTGTAATCACATCTTCAATATGATGAGCGACAGGACCAGGTAGGTCACGATTAGCAATATACATACCTCGTGATGATTGATATTCATCCAAATCTGGAGTATAGAAGACAATCGGTTTATTGGTTACTAAATAGTCAAAGAAGATACTTGAATAATCTGTAATCATTAAATCAACGATCGCTAATATTTCATTGGTATCAAAATAATCAGGAATTAAATAAGGTTTTAAACGTTTTATTTTAAGCGCGTCTTTATATAAATAAGGATGTACTTTGACTAATACTTGATAATCTAGATGATGTTTAAGTTTTTCAACTTCTTCAACGATATGATTTAAACTTGCCTCTGGTGCATTGACATCCTCGCCTCTCCAAGTTGGACAATACAATAAAATACTTTGTTCTTTACTAATATGAAGATAATGATTCAACTCGCTAATCATGTCTTGTCGATTTGAATTTAAAGTTAAATCGATTCTAGGATATCCAATTTCCAAAAATTCTCCACCATAAATATTTTCAAGTCTAAAGGCTCGTTTAAAAATCGTCGTCGTATGGTGATTAGGACTAATTAAGTAATCGCTGCTTAAAAAGTTTTTAATAATATTTTGAGAACCATATAGACTATTTTCAATGTCTAATCCCATATATTTTAAAGGTGTCCCATGCCATGTATTGATATAGATTTGCTTTGGCTTTTTAATGAAATAGGATGGAAAAGTAGAATTATTAATTAAATACTTACTCTCCGTTAATGCTTTCAAATATTCTCTTGATTCTTTAATAACAAACTCTACATTTTTATAGTGCTTAAATCTTGCTTTATAAAATAGCAATGTTTCGTTATGATCTACTACCCATATGTGTTTATATTTACGATAACGAGGTTGCTGAATTAAACTTTTAAATATTGCATATGGACTATCTGTGATACTTTTTCCATCTCTCACTTGATATAATATCTGATATTCCTTAACATTATTCTTTTTATAATATTTAGCGTAAGTCATTACTTTACTTGTATAAGCAGATTTATTTTTTCTTTGTATTGGCGTAAATAAAAAATTCAATTTACGTCTTAATTGATTTGTAAGACATGTCTTAAGTGTCATATTCATTATCCTTTCTAAGTTGCTTTTATTTCTCTTAAGTTGTTTCATTAAAATGAATTGAACGATTTCAATGATGCACATATAGTAATACACACATTCAGCACTCTACAATTATATCATTTAATTATATTATATAATAAATATTTAATTTCAATACACATTGTTATTTTATATAAAAAATCAACCTTTAAGTATACGTGTTCCTACTTAAAGGTTGGTTACTATATTATTCAAAATGATTAGGCATATTTATTGTTTCATTTTGGTCAATCTTTCTTATCACTTTTGCTGGCACTCCAGCAGCTAAACTATTCGGTGGAATATTGTTTGTTACAACACTACCTGCTGCAATAACTGAGCCATCACCAATTGAAACGCCTGGCGTAACTGTCACACTCGCACCAAACCAAATATTACTTCCTATATGAATAGGTTTTGCCAATTCCCATCCTTTATTACGATCTTGATAATTGAGTGGATGATGTGCTGTATATAGTCCACATGATGGTCCTATAAAGACGTTATCGCCAATCGTAATGCCACCACCATCCATTAAATAACTATTGCTATTGATAAACACGTTTTCTCCAACTTTTATATTCCAACCATAATCTGTGTCAAATGGACTGCTGATTGAAAGTTGTTTCGCTTCATAGCCAAGTAATTCTTTTAAAATCGCTTGTCGTTTTTCTCTATCACTAGGTCGCGTATGATTATATTCAAAGCATAAGTCTTTAGCACGCTGTCTGTCCATTCTTAATTCCTCATCAAAATTTGCATCATACCATTCGTGTGCTAACATTTTTTCTTTTTCAGTCATTATCTTTTCCTCTTTTCTTTTTATAAATATAAAAAGTATTCTCCCTACGCTATACGTAGACAGAATACTTTATTATCTTCATAAGTACTACATACTAAGACGTAATATAGTCGCCACCATTAACATGGATAATTTGACCTGTAATATAAGAACTATCTGCATAACTTGCTAAGAATACATAAGCTGGCGCAAGTTCAGCAGGTTGACCACGTCGACCCATTGGTGTATCTCCACCTTGATTTTCTACCTTATCTTCATCAAATGTTGATGGAATTAATGGAGTATAAATTGGACCTGGCGCTACACCATTAACACGAATTCCTTTTTCCATCAATGATGTTGCAATAGAACGTGTGAACGACACAATAGCACCTTTCGTTGCTGAGTAATCAATAAGATGACCAGAACCACGATAAGCCGTTACACTTGTTGTATTAACAATTGCATCACCTTTACTTAAATGAGGTACTGCAGCTTGTGTTAAGAAAAACATCCCAAAAATATTTGTTTTAAATGTTTCATTGAAATGTTCTGGTTTAATATCTAAAAAGTCTTCATTAGGAAATTGCACGCCGCCATTATTTACTAATATATTGAGACCACCAAAATCGTTAACAACATTTTCAATAAGTTCTTTTGATTGATCAGCATCTTTTAAATCATGAGAATATGCTTTTGCTTTAACGCCGATTTCTTTTAAACGATTGACAGTATCTTCAGCATCTTCATGTTCATTATAATAACCAATAGCTACATCAGCGCCTTCTTTGGCATATAAAATCGCTACTGAACGACCAATACCGGAGTCACCACCAGTAATTAATGCGACTTTTCCTTTTAGTTTACCGCCTGCTTTGTATTCTTCCATTTCAGCAATAGGTCTAGGATCCATGTCTTTTTCAGAACCTGGTTGTTTTTCTTGTGTATAACCTTTAATTTTTTTATGAAAATCTAATAAGTCCATACATCTTCACTCCTTCTTTATTTACTTAACCGTTCCCATTTCTTTAATTTTTAAAACAAAATGATTACACTTACTACTTTTGAATGATATAAAGTCCATACTACAGATGCATGAAATTTTAACATAGAATCTTTATAATATAATTAATCTAAAAATGACTCATATAGAGATAAAAAAGGAGTGTTACAATATGAAAGGCATTCTAAAGGGTATCATTACTATTCTTATCATTTTAGGGCTTGTAAAAACAGTTCAAGATCATGATTTAATGAATGAAGCTAACCAATACTATAATGAAGCTAAAAGTGGTGAACTTATACAATCTATCACTCACCCAAATTTCAATAATTTTAAAGATTTAGATTTAAGTCATTTTAAACCATCTGATTTCTTTTAATATTCATAGCTATCATGAATAAAAGAACAATGTACTCATTTTATTTAGAGTAACGTTGTTCTTTTTTTATTAAGCAAGGTCATTGACTAATATACCCTAAGGGGGTATATTGAAGATGGTAGGAGGACAAAAATATGACTCAAAATCATCAAATTACCTTGAATATCATTGGTATGACATGTGCCGCTTGTTCTAATCGTATTGAAAAACGATTGAATAAAATAGATGGCGTTCATGCTCAAGTGAATCTGGCAACTGAAAAAGCAACCATTGATTATCCTAATGATCAATATGAAGTAAGCGATTTTATTGAAACGATCCAAAAATTAGGATATGACGTTGAAACAGATAAAAGTGAACTAGACGTTATAGGTATGACGTGTGCCGCTTGTTCTAATCGTATTGAAAAAGTATTAAATAAAACAACAGGCGTTAAGCAAGCAACAGTCAATCTAACCACAGAACAAGCAACGATCGATTATTATCCAGGTCAAACTGATGTTGATACGCTCATTGGACGAATACAACATCTCGGCTATGATGCTAAACCTAAACAATCAAAAAAAGAACAAGCTTCTCGTAAAGTTCAAGAATTAAAAAGAAAACGTAATAAACTCATTATTTCAGCAATATTAGCTTTTCCATTACTTTTAACTATGCTTGTTCATTTATTTAATATACCGTTACCTGAAATATTTATGAACCCTTGGTTTCAATTTATCTTAGCCACTCCCATTCAATTTATTATAGGATGGCAATTTTATGTTGGCGCATACAAGAATTTACGTAATGGTGGTGCCAATATGGATGTTCTTGTAGCACTTGGTACTAGTGCAGCTTATTTCTATAGTATTTACGAAATGAGTAAATGGTTATTAGATTCAAACACACAGCCCCACCTTTATTTTGAAACCAGTGCTGTTTTAATCACTTTAATTTTATTTGGCAAGTATTTAGAAGCACGTGCAAAATCACAAACAACACATGCTTTAAATCAATTATTAAATTTACAAGCCAAAGAAGCACGTCTTATTAAAGATGATGGAACAGAAACAATGGTTCCGCTTCAAACTGTTCAAGTTGGAGACACATTACTTGTTAAACCAGGAGAAAAAATCCCAGTAGATGCGAAAGTCATTAAAGGGACAACAACAGTAGATGAATCTATGCTAACTGGAGAATCCATGCCTATAGATAAAACCGTTGATAATGAAGTGATTGGTGCAACACTAAATAAAAATGGTGTCATTACCGTTCAAGCAACAAAAGTAGGTCAAGATACTGCTTTATCTAATATTATTAAAGTAGTTGAAGAAGCGCAAAGTTCAAAGGCACCTATTCAACGTTTAGCAGATATAATTTCTGGCTATTTCGTACCTATTGTTATTGGTATTGCCGTACTCACTTTTATCATATGGATTATCTTCGTTCATCCTGGTCAATTTGAAGATGCACTCGTTGCCATGATCTCTGTATTAGTCATTGCTTGTCCATGCGCATTAGGACTTGCAACGCCAACTTCTATAATGGTTGGTACAGGACGTGCAGCAGAAGAAGGTATCTTGTTTAAAGGTGGCGAATATGTAGAACGTACTCATCAAATTGATACAGTTGTATTTGATAAAACGGGTACATTGACACATGGTACACCAGAAGTGACTTACTTTAAAGGTGATGATACTTTATTACAATATGTAGCTTCTGCTGAAAATAATTCTGAACATCCCTTGGCAACCGCGATTGTTAAGTACGCTAAAACAAAACAGCTTACTTTAACAAATATAGAGCACTATGAAACATTACCAGGTCATGGTATTAAAGCTACAATCAATAATAAGACATTATTCATAGGCAACCGATCATTAATGTCAAATCATCATATTGATACAGCATCTTTATTAGATGAAATTACCCAAATTGAACAAAAAGGACAAACTGTCATGTTGATTGCATATGATCAGATATTACGTGGTTATATCGCTGTAGCAGACACTGTTAAATCTGAAGCCAAAGTTGCAGTTCAAGAACTAAAAGACATGGATTTACGTACGGTAATGATTACAGGTGATAACCACTCTACAGCTCAAGCTATTGCAAATGAAGTTGGTATTGATCATGTTATCGCCAACGTTCTTCCGGAAGATAAAGCTAAACATGTTGCTCATTTTCAAGATAAAGGTGAAAACGTTGCGATGGTTGGCGATGGTATTAATGATGCACCTGCTTTAGTTCAAGCAGATATTGGTATTGCCATGGGAACAGGTACTGAAGTCGCAATTGAAGCAGCTGATATTACTATCTTAGGTGGAGACATTGCCTTAGTACCTAAAGCTATTCACGCAAGTCATAAAACGATTCGAAATATTAAACAGAATCTTTTTTGGGCGTTCGGTTATAATGCTGCTGGTATTCCTATTGCTGCTATGGGCTTACTCGCTCCATGGATTGCTGGTGCAGCGATGGCATTAAGTTCTGTAAGCGTTGTAACTAATGCATTACGTCTAAAACGAATGAAATTATAAATGAATTTTAAACTTTATACTTTCATAAAAATTTAAAAAGCGTAAAATATGGGTATAGTAATTATGAAATATTCGGAGGTGACAATCAATGATTAATAAAGTCATTAAAGTAGATGGTATGAGTTGTGAACATTGTAAAAATACAATCGAATCAGCATTAGCTAAAATTAATGGTGTCAGAACTGCTGAAGTAGACCTTGATAAAAACGAAGTTCGTGTAGATTATAATGATGAACTTGTTTCAACAAAAGACTTACATGACGCTATTGAAGATCAAGGCTATGATGTTAAAGAATAATAAAAAAGTTGGAGGTAATACTCCAACTTTTTTTATTTTAATTTACCCTTAGTTTAGTCGTACCACTAGTTAAAACATCCATAGTTGCATCAAGTGCATCTACTATGAGATTTTTGACAGCTGCTTCTGTATAGAAAGCAATATGTGGTGTTAAAATAATATCTTCTCTTTTGATAAGTTGCTTTAACAGTACATCATCTATCTCTTTTCCACGATAATCACCTGGGAATAATCCTCTTTCATATTCATATGTATCTAATGCAGCCCCTTTAATTCGACCACTATCTATAACAGAAAGTAAAGCTTGTGTATCTACAATTGATCCCCTTGCCGCATTCACAAATACGGCACCTTTTTTAAAATTTGAAAAAACAACGTCATTAAACAAATGATGATTATATTTCGTAGCTGGAATATGCACGGTAACAATATCAGCTTCTTTAATTGCTTCTTCTAATGTATCTTTATAATCAACGAATTTTGCTAAAGCGTTATTTGGAAATGGATCATAAGCAACAACCTTGCTGTTATAACCTTTTCCAAAAATTTCTGCCACAATCGAACCTATGCGTCCAGTACCAATTACTGCCACAGTTAAATCTCGGATAGATTGTGATAATATAGAAGGTTCCCAACGAAAGTCATAATTATGCACTTTATGTTGAATACGTTTTTGATACCTTACAATATTGATGGCTTGTGTAACAGCAAATTCAGCAATTGAACTTGGAGAATACGAGGGTACATTTGAGATAATGATGTCGTACTTAGTAGCTAAATCTAAGTCATACGTATCAAATCCTGCACTACGTTGTGCAATTTGCTTAATTCCATATTGTTTCAATTTCGCAAAAATCTCTTCTGAAATTGGATGTTGTTGAGATAACGATAGACCATCAAATCCTTTTACAGTATCAACTGTTGTCTCTGTTAACATTTCTTTGGTTAAATCAACATCAACATTGTTTTGTTTCGCCCACTCGTTAATATATGGTATATCTTCATCTCTTACACTCATAATTTTAATTTTGGTCATATATTGATCCTCTTCCTTCATAATTTTTTAACTATGCTTTGCTTTATACATATCAGCTAGGTCAATTAACCTACTAGCTGCTTCTTCTAACCATTTATCATCTAATGCAAGTGAGATACGCACGTAATGTTTTCCATTTTCACCAAATGGTATACCTGGAGCAACTAAAATAGATTTCTCTTTTAATAAATATTGTTCAAAGGTTTCACTATCATAACCTGGAGGTGTACGTAACCATGAATAGATACCGCCTTTAGAATGCACAAATGGTAGATGGGCTTCACTTAATTTTGCTTCAAACTTATCTCGACGCCGTTTAAATGTTTCATTCTGTTCTTCTAAAAATTCATCATAATGATTAAGTGCATACGTCGCTGCATCTTGTAACGCACCAAACATTCCAGCATTTGTATGCGTTTGATATTTCTTTAATGCTTGAATCATGTCTTTATTTCCTACTGCAAAACCCACTCGGAAACCTGACATATTATATCCTTTTGAAAGTGAGAAAATTTCAATAGCGACATCTTTACCGTGTTCTGAAGCAAGTATGCTTGGATTTTTAGCATCAAAGCCAAAAGCACTATAAGCAAAGTCGTGCACAATTTTTGTCTTTGTACCTTTGAATCGTTCAATTGCTTCATCAAATACTTCTTTTGTAGCCGTTGATCCTGTTGGATTATTGGGATACGTTAAATAAACAAGCGTCGTGTTGTCTAGTACTCTCTTATCTACATTATCCCAATTTGGCAAATAATCTGGAGGATCTAAATTTAATGGAACCGGATTGGCATCTGCGAGCATCACTCCTGCTAAATAATCTGTATATCCAGGATCCGGAAGTAGCACATTTTCTCCAGGATTAACAACACATGTAGGTAAAGCTACTAGTCCATTTTTTGTACCATATAAAATACATACTTCATTCTCTTTATCTAATGTCACATTGTACTGACGTTGATAAAAATTAACAATGGCTTCTTTAAATGATTCTTTACCATGAAAAGCACCATATTTTTGATTTTCAGGAATCCGAATTGCTTCAGAAAAATGCTCAATAATACCTTCTGGTGTTTCACCATCGGGAATGCCTACTGCCATATTAATAAGTGGTAAAGGGCCATGTTCTACTTTACGTCCCATCGTTTTTCCAAAATAGCTATCAGGAATGGCTGCTAATCTTTTTGAAATAACCATGTTATTCCTCCTTAAATAAAAAGCTATATACCACTTTTGTGTGGCATATAGCTTCATGAGATATATGTCACTTATCTTTGAGGTTATTTATTATCCTCTTGGAGTTAGCACAGTACTTTATATTTATGAAGCCTGTTGCTGAAGTTTCATTGGGCCAAATCCCTTCACTTCTCTCGATAAGTTCTTACGTATTAAGTCTTATTTTAACATTACACTGATAATTGTCAATTTTCAGATTTATTTATTCTATTTCATATTTTTTATATCTTCTAACATAGCCTCTGCTGTTATTTTAGCACTTGTTAATACAATGGGTACGTCTCCGTCTGGATATATGCTTGCTTTACGCCTGAAAAATATAAATCTATATAATTACAGGACAGATAATAATTATTTTGTGTCTCAGTAAATTCACTAATAAAGTATTTAATATATCATTTATTTTAATATAGGCAGACGTTCTCACAAAAATAATAACTGACAGTATAGAAAACCAATGAACTAGTTCAATACATCACATTACGATAGTCATCTTATAAATAAACATCTTCTTTAGTTAAATTTTTTTATCCATTCATCGTTTAGAATATACATGACATTATTTAATAAAAAAGAAGTGGGATAGAATTCACTTTGAATTCGTCGTCCCACTTCAGCAAAAAAGACTAAAGTTGAAAAAGCTTAAACAAGCACATTTTCAATTCAGTCATCAATTGTCAATATATTAAAAATACCTGAGACATTTAATAATGTCCCAGGCTTTATTTCAATAACTCGATATCCTATCCAGTTATCTACTTAAATCTTACCACCAACCGTTAGCATTACGGAAAGCAATTGCTGCATCCCATGAACCGTAACGTGATTTAGCATAGTTAGCCATACCTTGAGTTTGTGATGCTACTGAACCAGTACCCCATGATTGATTAGTTTGGCCTAAACCATGGTATTGACCATTAGAAGCATTTGGGTTACCGCTTGATTCTGGCATTACGATAGCGTTCCAAGCAGCTTCAGTACCACCGTTAGCTAAGAATTGAGCTTTAACTGATCCACCAGTTGAAGCAGTTGAGTATGAAGTTGTTTTTGGTGCTGAGTATGAAGTTGTACGAGCACTGTAGTTATTGTAGCTAGACGTTCTTTGTACTGGAGCTGAAACAGCTTTTACATTTGAAGTGCTAGCTTGATTATTTGAACTTACTGATTGAGTTGAAGCTTGATTATAAGACTCAGTGTAGTCAGTAGTTGATTGAGCTGTGTCAGCACCACCAGTGTAAGTATAGTTCCAAGACCAAGTGTTACCATTTGAAGTAAAGTTATATTTGAAACCGTCTTTTACGAATGAAATGTCATATGCACCAGCTTGTACTGGGTGAGCATTTAATTCAGATGGGTTATTTTGAGCTAAGTCAGCTAAATGAGAATAGTTAGTTGTTTGTTCTGATGCATGTGCACTGTGATCGTTTGTTAAAGCATATCCTGTTAAACCTAAAGTTACTGCTAATGACGAAGCGATTACTGTCTTTTTCATAATAAATAATTCCTCCAAAATTGAAATATATATTTTCGTTATGTTTCGTTCTTTGTTTAAGATTAATTTCTGTTTTGATTTGTTGTTTAACTTTTGACAATAGCTACTATAACACAAAATTCATAGAATAGTATTACGCTTTTTTTACAAAAAATTACAATTAATCCATCATTTTGTAATATTGAAATATATTAAATACTTCTTGTAATATATAAAATCTATCAATATGGAGTTTATTTTTATTATAAATTAACGTTTTACAATACTTTCTTACAAAAATTACAATACTTTAACATCATTAGTAATATTACAAATTAATGTTTTGTTACATTACTGTAATATTTTTAAAATGTAATTGGCTATTTAAATTCTTTACTTTTGATAAAAAAACAAGAGCTTGCACGTATTCAGTTTCCTTATTATTTTTAATAATCTTTTACTCCCCAAAGTACCTTTTCACAATTACGAATAATATATTTTAGTATCTCAATACGAGAGGTTTTTTTATGATCAGCAGGGACCACAAGCCATGGTGCATAGGATGTATTTGTTTTCTCAATCATATCGTGACTTGATTCCACGTATAAATCCCATTTTTCTCTATTTCGCCAGTCTTCATCTGTAATTTTCCATTGTTTATTAACATTTTCTTGACGATCTTTAAAACGTTTTAATTGTTCTTCTTTATCTAATGTAAGGAAGAACTTTAAAATAATCGCTCCTTCATCTGTCCACATTTTCTCAAATGCGTTTATTTCATCATATGCACGTTGCCATTCATCGATAGTAGCAAAACCTTCGACACGCTCTACCAATACACGACCATACCAACTTCTATCGAATAATTCGATGTGCCCTGTTCTTGGCATTTCTTTCGCAAATCTCCATAAATAATGATGTTTTAATTCAACATCTGTAGGGGCACTAATGCCATTCACTCGATAACCCGTTGGATCTAATTTTTCTCTAATTCGTTTAATATTTCCACCTTTACCAGCTGCATCCATACCTTCAAATACTAAAATAAGTGGAATCTTTCTATCATATAAAGCGAATTGAATTTCTCTCATACGATTTTGCAATTCCTCAATGAGCTGTTTATATTCATCTTTTTTTACTTTATCCACCTTTCTATCAAAAAGGTGTGTTTTAAAATTAGAATGAAATTTACCGTCTCGCTGTTCTTCTTTTTGCTCATGCTTCTCAATCGCTGTTTCAAGACGTTTGATAATATGTTCATACATTGTTTCAATCGCTTTTTCTCTTTCGGTATAATCAATGATTTCCCATGCTTTATCATTTTTTATAAATTGACGCATGTCTTTAAGATAAATATCTGTTGAAAGTACATTACTATATTCTTGAACTTTCCAACGCGTCAATGGATTATCTTTGGTTTGTTGAATATGTTCTTGACGTTTTTCTTCATTAATTTCTATGAAAAACTTAATGATTTCATAGTGATCTCGTTTAAGCATATTTTCAAAAGAAGAAATTTGTTGTTTGAGTACATCATAGTTTTTATATTTGGCGTGTTTAATTTGATTTTCTCTATAATCTAGATAATGAGAATACCAACTTCTAAAATAAATATTTATATCACCTTTTTTAGGTAAGGTATTCCAATATTTTTGTAAAAATTGATATCTTAAATCATCCTGTTTAGGTGACTGTGTCGCAATAAATTGTGTATACTTCGCATCTAAATTTAATAATAACTCATTAGATAAGCGCGTCTTCCCAGATGCAGGTACACCTTCAAATAATAACATCACTGGAATGCCTAGTTCATGTGTACGTCGTGTTAATTCTGCTGTTTTTAATGCTAAAGCTTCAATTTTTTTCGCCATTAACCCTTCATCCTTTTAATCTTTTTTCTATTTTATTGTAACATTATTGGCGTTTATCGTTTAAATTTAAAAATGCCTGAGACAATTCATCATGTCCCAGGCTAATGCGTTTATCCCATAAATTTGTAAATATCATTTGTAAATAATTTTAAGACTCTGCGTAAAATAACATCTAGTATAAATGCTGTTACTAAAGGTACAACAAAAAATCCAATAATAATTAGTATGATACTCATAACAGCTGAATCGACGTGTAAAAATTTAAATGCACTAATCGGCCCAATCATACCAATAAATCCAAACCCAGCAGACTCTTTTGTTCCAGCAATACCGATAAGACTACCAACTACACCAGAAACCGCTGCGGTAATCAAAATAGGTAGCATAATAATTGGATATTTCACCATATTTGGCATCATCATTTTCACGCCACCAAAGAAAATAGAAATTGGTACTGCAACACGATTTACTTGACTTGTGCCAATAAGTAAAACCGCTTCAGTAGCTGAAATACCAATTGAAGCTGAACCAGCTGCCAAACCTGTAATACCAATGGCAATAGCAATAGCTACTGTTGATAATGGGGAAATAATAATAAAACTAAATACCATTGAGATTAACATACACATCAATACGGGTTGTAATTCAGTGAAACTATTAATCATATTACCAATCGCAATATTTATAGTATGTACATATGGTAGGATGAGCACACCAATTGTAGCTGAGATACCTCCAACAATTGTTGGATAAACAATTAATGCCATACTTCCTACACGTTTTTCAATAAGTAGAATAAATAAAACTGCAATTGCAGCAGTAATCATCGTATTGATTAGATCACCAATACCTGCAATAATCCAAGCCCCATTCTTAAATTGAGCAGCACCACTTCCTACATAAGCTGCACTTGATACGACTGCAATCGCAAGAGGAGTCATATTAAATTTAATCGCAATTAACGCACCTACTAATGCTGGTACAGTAAATTGTAATGCTTGAACAACATGTAGTAATGTTGCAAAAATAGGATGGTGATGCATAAGAGCTTTAAAGATTTCACCTAAAATGGCATTCGGTACTAAACCTACCACAATCCCAATAGCCACTCCGGAAAGTACTCTAAAAATAAAATCTCCAACGCTTATTTTTCTAAGTTCTGTTGTCATTCTTATACCTCCTATAATATTTTGTTGTTGTATTAAGTAATGATAAAAAATACTATAACACATTTTCTAAATTTTCAGAATATTTATTTTATCATTTTCTTAAATTTTTCTAGTTTTATGGATATTTTAAGAATTTTGACCAACAATATATATGTAATTTAAAAAGAAAAAACAAATTTCTTCTATTATAATAGTTTAAAATAGAAAGAGTAATCATACTCTTTGACAACCTTCTTTGTTCGTTTAATAATTTAAAGTAATCACATTTTAAAATGAAAGGGGTGTCTTTGTGCCAAGCAATAAAATGGATCCAAGAGTCATACGTACAAAACAATTACTCGTAGAAGCATTTCTAAATGTGTCACAAGAAAAAGAAATGACCCAAATTACAGTAAAAAATATTACTGACCGTGCTACTGTTAATCGGGCTACATTTTACGCACACTTTAATGATAAATATGAAATATTAGATTATTCATTATCAATGACTGTTCTTAAAGATATTAAAGAAACGTTGTCTATTTCAGAAACGCTCAATGGTCAGATTATCTCTAAATTATTTGTCTCGATAGCATATTATTTGGAAAATGTACAAAATGCTTGCAAACTCAATCGTGAGACATTTTGTAACCATGCTCATAAATGCATTAACAACGAGTTGGAAGCTATGTTTACCCTTATGTTACAACATAAATATCCCGAGCACGATTCTAGTATTATTGAAAATAG
The DNA here is from genome assembly GCF_001809205.1 of Staphylococcus sp. HMSC069E10. Lineage (NCBI taxonomy): Bacteria > Bacillati > Bacillota > Bacilli > Caryophanales > Staphylococcaceae > Staphylococcus > Staphylococcus sp. HMSC069E10. Next base: position 125,694 of record NZ_KV796466.1, read on the forward strand.
CGCAAGCTTTTTAGCCGCTGGTTTATGTGGACTGGCAAGACATTGGTTAAATACAAGCGAACTAAGTGCTGAGCAATTTATTAATCAAAACTTACCATTTTTACTTCACCATATTACAAATCTATAATTCTATAAACAACACTTACAGTCTTAATGATTGTAAGTGTTGTTTTATAGAAAAGCATGCGACTTGCATAAAATGATTATTTACGTTATATTATAAACAACACTTGTTGTTTAGATAATAAGTGTTGTTTAAATAAAGTTTAGTTAGGAGGGATGATATGTCCAAGATAGAAAATCATGAGGGTTTTAAACGTACCTTTAAAAATCATAAATTAACATTAGGTCTATCCATACCATTTGATAGTAAAAATAAAGAGTATATTGATTTTAATGAACAAGTGAAGTTTGCACAACAAGCTGAACGATTAGGATTTACAAGTTTATTCGTGAGAGATAATCCACTTTATAGTCCTCATTTAGGGCCCGTAACTGAAAATTACGACCCATTTGTTTTCCTAACGTATTTAAGTGCGTTTACCTCAAAAATTGCACTTGGGACCAGCAGTATTGTGGCAACACTACGTCATCCTATCCATTTAGCTAAATCAGCAGTCTCACTTGACCTTATTTCCAATCAACGTTTATTACTCGGTATGGCTACCGGTGATCGCGCTTTCGAATTCCCTGCATTTAAAGTAGATGAAAGTGCATTAACAGAACGTTATCAAACAACCATTCAATCATTAAGAGCGCTTTGGCAATCACATTCTCCCAACATTTCAAATTCAATTTTTGAATTATATGAGGATTCTGGGTTACAAGTATTGCCTAAACATCATACGATTCCGATGTTTGGTACAGGCTACTCAAGACAATCCATGTCCTGGTTACAACAGCATATGGATGGTTGGTTATTTTACGCCCAACCTTTTCAAGATCAAAAGAAATTAGTTGAAGCTTGGCACAGTGATACTGACCGCTTCAAGCCATTTATGAATATTTTAATGATTGATTTATCCCGAAATCCAAACGAAACCGTAAAACCGATTAAAGGTGGTTTCCGTACTGGACGTAAAAATTTATTACAAATATTAAAAGCTTATGAATCCATTAATACAAATCATATTATCTTAAGATTTACAAATGATGATCGTGATATCGAAGAACTCATAGAAGAAGTTGGAACGTATATTGTACCCCACTTCCCAGCTCATACAAATTAGGAGGAATAAATAATGAGAGAATTACTAGATAGAATTAATCAATTAGCAAATAAAGAAAAAGTTGAAAGTTTGAGTGTTGAAGAAAAACAAGAACAACATCAATTAAGACAAGAATATTTAGGAATGATTAGAGGCCAAGTCCTTCATACATTCTCAACTATGAAAGTTGTCGATCCACTTGGTCAAGACGTTACACCTGATAAAGTGTATGACTTAAGAGAAGAATACGGCAACATTCAAAAAAATTAAAATTTTATTATCAAGACTTAGACTGCCTTCAAAGTTCTGACTTTGAGGGCAGATTTTTTATGTCCATATTTTGAGTAAAGTTCTTAATTGAATCACAGCTCATTTTGTTGAAACCCTTTCCTAGAGAAAATATAAAGTAGTTCTTTGATTTTAATAATTAAAACTACTTAATGAAGTGATTGCTCACTTATGTTCGTTTATGCGACTGATTCTATATGCCACTCAACAAATATATTTCATAGTCTATCGTAGAATAGTTCAAGCCACAAATATTTATTTATAAGATATATTCAGGTATAGAATCAAACATCATAACTTATCACGATAATAATTATGATATTATATAAAATAAATATATAATAATATATAAAACAACTAAGAAGGTGCATCTATGAATAAAGTATCATATAATTTCCCACCATCAAGAATTGAAAGAGCAAAAGATAAATTAAAAACATTTATTTATAATGAATATTATTTTAGTCCTGGCGATAAAGTATTAGAAGCTGGATGCGGGGATGGGGCCATCCTATTCAAACTTATTGAGAAATATAAAATTGAAAGACATGGTATTGATATTTCTGAAAATGCAAAAAGTATTGCAACTGAGTATATGATTAAAACTGGAATCAAATTTAAGTATGTTATTGGAGATGTTCAAAATTTACCTTACCCTCAAAATACATTTGATACAGTTAGTTCATTAGGTGTTATAGAACATTTTCTAAACCCTGATAAAGTCATGAAGGAAATGTATAGAGTATTGAAAACTAATGGACACCTTATATTAATGACACCAAATAAATATTCGTTTGGTATTTTAGATAAGAAAATAAAAATTTTATTAAAAGTTTGGAAATTTGGTTATCAAACGGAATATAGCGTAAATGATTTAGAAAAGATAGCTAATAAATATGGTTTTAAAGTAGTCTCACGAAAGACTTTTAAGAACGACTCAATCAGTTTTAAACTGATTTCATCAATTGATCAAATATTAAATGTTTTTAATAAAAATTTTGGATTCTACAGTTATATCTACCTCATAAAGGAGGTAGATAAAAATGATTATAAATCATATCAAACTTCAATTTAATGAGACAGTTACAAAATATGATTCTGTTTTAATTGTTTTAACCTATCAAGGAAATCTTGTTTTTGTTAAAAATAAAAAAAGAGCATGGGAATTAACAGGAGGTAAGGTAAACCATAATGAAACGATGAATGAGACAGCTATCAGAGAGGCTTATGAAGAGTCTGGCGCTGTCATCAATGAAAGTGATATAGACTATTTAGGTTACTATATACTACCAAATGGCCATACCACTACAATTACAAAAGCTGAAGTAAGCTATTTTAAAGATATACCGAAATATTCAGAAACTACTGAAAGAATACTTACGAAAGAACCATTAGACAAAAATTTATTATCATTTCAAGATGGGTTATATGAAGAAATTTTTAAATATTTAGGGGCATACCATGAATAAGGTTAAAAAAGGGTATTTATTTAATATTATTTCCGTAGCAATCATGTCTTTAACCCCAATATTAAACAAACTTTCACTCACTGATTTATCACCTATTCAAGCAAGTTTTTTAATGCTTTGTTTTCAACTTTAATATTATTAATAACTGTATTACTCGATAAAAGTAAAATAAAAATCTATCATAACAAATTTATATGGCTCTTAGGTATTACTAATACAATAGGTATTTTACTCCAATATGTAAGTTTAAGTTTGTTAGATCCAGTTAGTGTTGGATTATTAGGAAGATTTTATATTATATTTGCGTTGTTTCTTTCAGTGCTCTTTCTAAATGAAACGTTGTGCAAAAACGATACCTTTCCTATAATTTTTGCTGTTATAGGTTCATTCTTGATTACTCATTTTTCAGGTGATTTTAACAGTATATTAGGTGTGATTGTCACCCTATCTTATACATTCTTTTTTGCGCTAACGAATATGTTAGCTAAAAAGACCGTCAAAGACATTGATTCTAAAACCATCTTACTATACAATCAGGCGACTTCTACTTTGTTGCTAGGTATCATATTAATTGTGACTAATCATTTACATACCATACATATAAGCATAGGCTTGTTCTCTATTTTACTTTCTGCTTTGTGTAGTGGCGTAATAGGACTTTTATTATTTTATGAAGGTTTGAAATACATTTCGTTTCGTGAAGCGAATATTATAAGAACCCTCAATCCTATATTTGTGTTTATATTTTCTTTCCCGTTTTTCCCTTTACCATTAACGCCTAAATTCATAACCGGCGCGATTTTAATCATTATTTCTATTATTTATATAAATCTATATAAAGATAAAAAAACGTCTTCATGATAACTTTTTCATTAAAAATGCGCCCCACCATTAGATCTCATTCTAACTTTGGGGCGTATATTAATTGGCGTATTTTATAAAATTAATTGAACTAACAAACTAAGAAATTATATTTATGTCCATCTGGATCAGCAAATGTTGCACCGTAATAACCTTGAGAAGTCTTAGGTTCATCAATCACCTTACCACCTAATGCTTCCACTTTATGCATTAATTCATCCACTTCATTATTAGTTTTAACACCTAATGATATAATCACTTCATTAAAGACGAAAGAAACAACTTCGGATTAAGACGACTTAACCCGAAGTATTTTATTAGGCCAATATGTGATCCATTGAACGATTCACACTACTTGCATACATACCACCAAATTTAACTAAATGCACCATGAATAAATATAATCTATAGAACTCTAAGCGTTTTTCTGCTCCTTTTCCTAAAGGATAATGCTTTTCATATTCATTATAAAACTCTTGTGTAAATCCACCGAAGACAGTAGTGATACCTAGGTCAAATTCTCTATCTCCATATAACGGGGCTGGATCAAATAAAGCGGGACGCCCATCTTTTAAAAACATATAATTACCGCCCCATAAATCACCGTGTAAAAGAGACGGTTTGCTATTATGATTTTCTAATTCATTAATCATAACAGAACGTACTTGTTCGTATACTTTATTATCTTCTTCATTCCATAAATTTTTACGTAATAGTTCATCTCTTAAATGATCCATACGACGTTCTACAAAAATTTCACTCCAAGACTCTGACCATGTATTATCAAATGAGACATCAGCACCTTCATAAGGTAACTCGAATCCAAACTTACCTTCTGACTGTTGATGACTATGCATTTTGGCTACAAGTTGTCCTAATTCTTTTTGACTTCCTTTACCGCCTTCTTCTAAATAACTGAGTAATAGATACGCATCGCCATTAATTTCGCCATTTTCAATCACTCTTGGTGCTGTAATATCTGCTTTTTCAAATGCTTCTAGTCCAGCCATTTCGGCAGCGTAGAAAGAGGGTTTACGATTTCTTTGAACTAATAAAAAATATATATCATCGTTTGTTGTAATTTTAAATGCTTCATTTACATCTCCACCGCTTACTGGTGAAATATCTTGAATACCCTCTAAAGGTAATTGATTTTTCCAATATGATTTCATTAATTATCCTCCTTAGTCCAATTCTTTATCTACTATTCTATTACCTAAATGGATGTGCTTTAACCTTTGTCATTCCAAAATGATTTAAAGTTAGGCAATTTTTCAAACACTTTCAAATTTGACTATTCATTTTTAAGCGAACGTGCTAGTCTATTAAAGGAATGTTTTTTCAATGATATTAAATGAGGATCGTAAGCCTCAAATACAATGAAATGGAGCATTATTATGTACAAATTAATTAAACCTCTTTTATTCAAAATCGAACCTGAAAAGGCACATGGATTAACAGTAGATGCCTTAAAATTCACTCAGAAAAACGCTTTTTTACTACCTTTTGTAAATAAATTATTTACATATGAACACCCCTCTCTTTCACAAAACATTAAAGGGATAACATTTAAAAATCCAGTTGGTTTAGCTGCTGGTTTTGATAAATCATGTGAAGTGCCTAAAGCACTTGAAAATGCTGGTTTCGGTGCTCTTGAACTTGGTGGCATTACACCTAAACCACAAGATGGCAATCCTAAACCGCGTATGTATCGCTTACTTGAAGATGATGCCTTAATCAATCGTATGGGCTTTAATAATATGGGGATGAATAAAGCTTTATGGAATTTAAGACGTCATGCTTACACTATTCCTGTAGGTTTAAATGTGGGCGTTAATAAAACGACACCTTACGAAGAACGTTATCAAGATTATATTAAAGTCATCGATGCATTTAAAGCAGATGTATCATTTTTCACTGTGAATATTAGCTCACCTAATACTGAAAACTTACAAAGTTTCCATGATAAAGATGAATTTTCAATGTTATGTCATGCTTTAACAGATTATAAAGCACAACACGAAGTGAATGTCCCAATCTTTTTAAAGTTAACTTCAGACTTAGAACTTGAAGGTTTTAAAACTATTTTACCTCAAATTACAGAAACCTTTGATGGTATGATTTTAGCCAATACCACACGTCAACGTGATGGTTTATCTTCTCCAAATAAAGTAGAAGACGGAGGATTAAGTGGTCGACCTTTATTTAAACGTAATTTAGAACTTGTAAAATGGGCTTATCAACAAACGAATGGCGAATTTTTAATCATTGGTACAGGTGGTATTTTTAGTGCACAAGATACTATTCAAATGATGCGAAATGGTGCATCACTTGTACAAATCTACTCATCCCTCGTGATAGAAGGCCCTGGTTTAACTAAAAAGATTAATCGAGATATTGCTAAATATTTAAAAGCAAACTATTATAGTCATATTAGTGAGATTATTGGACTAGATGCTAGACGTTAAATTATTTCACTAAACGATAAAGTGCACTATACTAATATTACACGTAGCACGTACTATCGGAGGGCATATTGATGACTATAGAAGATAAACAAAAAGAGTTACAAACTAAAGATAAGAATAACATTGAAGATACCAAATCTTCTCAAGAATACGATAATAGTATCGGTTACAATGGTGAAAAGAAAACAGCTTTGGATCTTGAAATTGAACGTGAACTATTAGAAATGATGGAAAATAAAGATCCTGAACCTGAAAAAGAGAAGAAAGGTATAAAAATTGCTGGACTACTATCTGCTCTTGTTATTGCTATTTTAGCTATTGTGCGTTTTATCCATCGTACGTTATAACTAAAAGCGAAGGAGTAAGAAAGAATGTTTAACTCATTCTCTCTTACTCCTTTTAAAATTGTTCTAAAAATGCTTTAGCTTCTCGATTAATTTTTTTAAAATCAATACCTTGTTCCATCGCTGCAAATACACATCCGCAATAACATTGTCTAAATATATTATAATCATTACACATTTCTATAGACCGTTCATAACCTTTATTTTTCTTAAAATCACTAGGTAAATAATATGTATTGTATAATCGTTGAACTTCCATACCGAGTTCGTTAATTAATTGAGCATTCTTTTTAGGAGATAATGTTAATGCACTACCGAAATAATCATATCCATACTTCACTGCTGCTTCTGCGACAAGCTCTAAACGCATCTCAAAACACGCTGTACAACGTTTTCCACCTTCAGGTTCTTCAGTAAGACCACGCGATTTTGCCATCTTCATAAATTCATATGGCTGATAATCAGCTTCAATATATTTTACCGAATGTCCAGTCTTTTCATTAAACTCTTTTACAAATTGTGCTTGAACTTTGGCACGTCTTAAGTATTCATTTTTAGGATGAATATTAGGATTAGCGAAATAAATAGCAATATCTGCATACTGAGATAGATATTCTAATGTATATGTGCTACAAGGTGCACAACAACTATGTAATAAAATTTTAGGGCGAACGCCTTCACGCTCCCATTGATTAATCAGTTTTTTCAACACCCTATCATAATTGATTTTTTGATTTTTCATCTTCTTAATCATAGGTTCAGCATTTAACATTTCTCAATTCTCCTTATAAAATATTATATATTATTTTTAGTTTGAGACTTATACAATAAAAATATATCAGATATTATCGACTTACTATATCTTGAACTTTTTTAATAGCCTCATCTTCTATTTCTTTGAAAATTTTTATTGCCCTATGTATTTTTTATATTATTTCTTAAAGATGGTGATTACTTAAATTCATTAATGACACGCGTATCACATTGAGTACATACATTTTAAATTGGAACAAATTTACTTCCATAATGCTTACAATAAGCCACTAAAACCTCTTCCAAATAATCTACGTAGTACTCCGAAATCATCGAATTGACTAATTAACGATGATCCAAATAAATGTAATGCAAATCCAATAATAACGAAAAATATGATAACACCGTAAAAACTAGGGATACGTAATTTTCTATTTACACTATATTTAGCAATTAAATATATACATGATGTGAATAATAAGATAATCGAAAATACTCCTAATACCCCACTTAAAATATAAAGTTTTAAAAATAGTGAAATAAATCCTAACAAAAGTATAAGCACTGATAATGTATTCGTTAAAATAAAGTCTGACAAAACTTTTTTAATTTGAAAAGGTTGAAGTACAGTTAAACGTATCACTCCATAAGTAATAAAGAAAAGAATAGCTATAGCAATAGCGATGCCTAGTATTACTCTTAGAACAATAGTAAATACTCCTGAAACGATATAACCAAAACTATCTTCAATCATAAAATGAATAAAAAATCCTAAAATTAATAAGCCCACTATCACTAATGAAGCTAATAATGAGTAACTAAATGAATGATGACTCTCAATGATTGTATCATGCCGTTTAAACACTTGTTTAAAGAATTTTTTACTTTCTTCGACAACAGATTTAACTTTTTGACTTGAAGCACTGGGATTACCATAACGTTGTTGATAAGATGTATAATCAGGTGCATCTTGCGTTTGAGATGACTCAATATTGTTGTATTGATTCACTGTAGGCTGTTCTTTTGATATAGCATTTGGCGAAGTAACAGAACTTGAAGTAGAGTGATTTACACTTTTGTTTATATGACTATCCAAGTTTAATGATTCTGGTGTTGTTGTAGATGGTGTAATCTGATCTAATTTCGTTCCACATTCTCCACAAAATAAATCTCCTTGTTGATATGACTGACCACAATTTGGACATTGCATCCTATATACCTCCATAAACATAAAATTCGAAATCATTATACCATTAAATTGAATTGCTTAAAATATTATTTTAATGAAATAAAAAAGTTCGAATCTTAAAAGATTCGAACTCTAATGATGATATATTATTCAGCTTCTCTAATTTCTGCATCGATATCTGCATAATCAATTTCAGTATTAGTGAATGTTTTATTATCGATTGGGAAGTGTTGTTCAAATGTTTCAAAGTTTTGAATTTCAACTTTTACATCATCTACTTCAAAATCTAAAATGTGTCCGCCGAAATTACGATCATCGTTGGCGAAATGAATATGGAAACCACCAGAACCAATACCATGGAATAATTCAGGTGTAAAGAAGCCAATCACTGTACCGTTAACATCTTCCTGAGTTTCTTCAGGTTGTCTACGTGCTGAATCAATTAATCTTGTATATGGTGGTTCTTGTTTTGGCATCATACGAACATGCATTTTTTTAAATTTACCAGTGATTTTTACTGCTGAGAATAAATTATCACTTAACATATGTTCTTTTACTTCATTTAATACTGTTTCAGAATCTTTATTAGAAGTTTCATAAGATTCATCTGCTTCAAATTTAGTAATTGTTGCAAAAGGTGTTAATTCATCACCTTTAAGTTTAACGAATTCTTTTTTTTCATTTGCATGGTAAGCTTCTCCATTAATGAAGATAACTTCACCGTCTGAACCTGTAAGTGTTGCTAGTCCTGAATCACCATGTTTTAATAATTCATCGATTGTGGCAGTTCCTTCTAATAAACCTGCCATCAATGTACCTAATGTACCATGTTGATATAATACATGACCCATATTAATATTCACTCCTATTTTTAGAAAATTAATTTAAAGAATCTGGTAACATATTTGTTGATAATTTAATATTATCTTTATAATTTACTGGAATATCAATTAAAACAGGTCCTTCTGTTTCGTAACCTTCTTTAATTGCAGCTTCAAGTTCTTCTGGGCTTGTTACTCGGATACCTTTCGCACCAAATGACTCTGCATATTTAACATAATCTACTGGACCAAATGCTACGCCAGCTGCACGTTTATATTTCATTTCTTCTTGGAATTCAACCATGTTGTATTTACCATCATTCCAAATTAATTGAATGATATTTAATTTTTTACGTACAGCAGTTTCTAAATCTTGACCTGAGAATAAGAAACCACCATCACCAGCAACTGACACAACTTGTGTGTTTGGACGTACTAATGCAGCTGCTATAGCCCATGGTAACGCAACACCTAAAGTTTGCATACCGTTACTGAATAATAAGTGTCTTGGATTGTAACTTCTAAATTTACGAGCCATCCAAATATAATGACTACCTACGTCTACTGTAACAGTTGTATCATCAGTTAACGTTTTTTGCATTGTATTAATAATTTCTACTGGATGTAAAATACCATCTTCATGTTCATATTTAATACCAGTAGCTTCGATAATATTTGCTCTTAATTCTTCTAAGTCATCTAAATGTTTTTGATCAATAATTGGTTCAGACACTTTTTCTGACATCATTTGAATTGTACCTGCAATATTACCTACTAATTCTTTTTTAGGACGTAAGTAATTTGTAATTTCAGCATGTACTTCGTCAATTGAGATAATTTCAGTATCTAATTCTTTATTCCAGTTACTTGCTTCGTATTCAATTGGATCATAACCGATTGCAACTACTAAATCAGCTTTTCTTAGTAATTCGTCACCCACTTGGTTACGGAATAAACCAACACGACCAAAGAAATGGTCTTCTAATTCACGACTAATTACACCAGCACCTTGGAAAGTTTCTACAACAGGTAAGCTTGTTTTTTCAACAAATTTACGAATTGCTTCTGTTTCTTTTTCACTAGAACTTCTCATACCTACAAGTAATACAGGGAATTTAGCATCTTTAATTGCTTGAAGCACTTCATTCACTTCTTCATCTGTTGGTACGCCTAAATGAGGTTTTTCTGGTAAGTCGATTGCTTTACTTTGCACTTGAGATGAAATAACGTCTTGTGGAATACTAATGAAACTTGCACCATTTTTACCAGAAGTTGCAGTGCGGATTGCATTTGTCATAACTTCAGATAATGATTCAGGATCTTGAACCTCTGCACTATATTTAGTTGATGATTTTAGTAACGCAGCATTATCTACAGCTTGGTGAGTAAGACGTAATAAATCATTTCGTTTAACTTGACCACCGATTGCTAATACAGGGTCACCTTCTGAAGTAGCTGTTAATAATCCAGTTGTTAAGTTACTTACCCCTGGACCACTTGTTACTAATGCAACACCAGGTTTACCTGTTAAACGTCCAATGCCTTGTGCCATCATTGCAGCATTTTGTTCATGACGTGTAACGATAAGTTCTGGACCATCATCTTCTAATGCATCGAATAAATAGTCGATTTTTGCACCTGGAATACCAAATACATAATCCACATTATTATTTTTTAAAGTATCAATGACCATATCTGCAGCAGAATAGTTTTCTTTAGCCATTTTATATTCATATCCTTTCAAGTTTACATTTGTAATTTAAATTTTTTATTTCAAAATTACTTTTCTATTTTTTTATACCCAATTAAAAAGAAGCCACACACATGTCTATTTTTTTAGGGAAAAAGAGGGAAAGACTTAGTCACATGTTAATTGCGGCTTCTTTATATTTAAATAACTTCAATTTTTAAAGTTGAAGTGTAACCTCAGTTAATTAGACATATTCAAATATGAGATGGGAGTTTTCTATTATATATGTCATGTTTAAGGGAATGATAGTAAGACATACTTATTAGAACATTTGAATACGTTGTAACTTTATTACGTTTCTTATTATAGTACGCATCGAAACATTAATAAAATACATATTTTCGATAGGAACCATTCCATATCGGAATAGGTCAATATACTTTAACCATTGTAAAATGACACAATTAAAAAGGTCTAATGACTTGACTTGTCTTCTATAATTATAGTGCCAATATTGATATAATTACTACTTTTTATATTTTTGGAGTAAATATACTCTTTTTTGTTGTTTTTATTTTAGATTTATCTGATATAATCAAATCTATCATTTAAATTTTCTAGTTATGTATTCTTGTTTGATTAAAAGTAAGAAAACTTGAAATTTTCAGAAATTTTAGACAAAATACCGTTCTTTTATGCTATGATAATAAATGTTATATAGCTAACAAGCTAATTCATTAAATTTTAAACTTATTAGTGGAGGTTCATAATTATGGCCAGTTTTTTCAAAAATTTTACTAGAAAAGAAGATCCCACTATCTATCAAAGTAAAGATGGACATTTAAAACGTACGTTACGTGTTAAAGATTTTCTTGCATTAGGTGTAGGTACTATTGTATCAACATCGATTTTCACACTACCTGGTGTAGTAGCAGCAGAGCATGCTGGTCCAGCCGTAGCTTTATCTTTCTTATTAGCTGCAATTGTTGCTGGTTTAGTTGCATTTTCATATGCTGAAATGGCTGCAGCCATGCCTTTTGCTGGTTCTGCATATTCTTGGATTAACGTTTTATTTGGTGAATTCTTTGGATGGGTAGCTGGTTGGGCATTACTTGCCGAATACTTTATTGCCGTTGCCTTTGTAGCTTCTGGTTTTTCAGCCAATTTAAGAGGACTTGTGTCTCCTTTAGGTATTGCGTTACCTAAGTCTTTATCTAACCCTTTTGGTGCAAATGGAGGAATTATAGACTTAGTTGCAGCAATTGTTATTATTTTAACTGCATTATTATTATCTCGTGGTATGAGTGAAGCTGCTCGTATCGAAAATATTCTTGTTATTTTAAAAGTTCTAGCGATTGTTTTATTCGTTATTGTTGGATTAACAGCAATTCAAGCAAGTAACTATGTTCCATTTATTCCTGAGCATAAAGTCACTGAAACTGGTGATTTTGGTGGATGGCAGGGTATTTATGCAGGGGTATCAATGATTTTCTTGGCATACATAGGGTTTGATTCAATTGCTGCCAACTCAGCTGAAGCTATTAATCCGCAAAAAACGATGCCACGTGGTATTTTGGGATCATTAATCATTGCGATTGTTTTATTCGTAGCTGTAGCTTTAGTATTAGTTGGTATGTTCCATTATTCAAAATATGCTGGGAATGCTGAACCTGTAGGTTGGGCACTTCGTCAAAGTGGACATGGTGTAGTAGCAGCAGTAGTTCAAGCTATTTCAGTCATCGGTATGTTTACAGCATTAATCGGTATGATGTTAGCTGGTTCACGTTTACTTTATTCATTTGGTCGTGACGGATTATTACCTTCTTGGTTAGCCAAATTAAATGATAAACATTTACCTAATAGAGCGCTTGTTATTCTCACTGTTATCGGTGTTTTAATTGGTTCAATGTTCCCATTTGCTTTCTTAGCTCAATTAATTTCAGCAGGTACATTAATTGCATTTATGTTTGTATCTATTGCAATGTATAGTTTAAGAAAACGTGAAGGCAAAGATTTACCAGTTCCAGCATTTAAAGTACCGTTCTTCCCTGTATTACCTGTCATTACCTTTTTATTAGTCTTGCTTGTATTCTGGGGTTTAAGTTTTGAAGCTAAACTTTATACATTAATCTGGTTCTTAGTTGGTATTGTTATTTATGTATTCTATGGTATTAAACATTCTAAAAAGAATGATGAAGATGATTATGTCATACCAAAAGATTAAGATAATGAACTCACTTATATTTCTCATATCCCCTTTAGAAACATTCAATTGTTTTTTAAGGGAAGTATACTGAAAAGAGCAAGAAAAGACATTCACTTAATGTCTTTTCTTGCTCTTTTAATATATTTTACCAACCTTGTCCTTCTATACTATATTGATTTAAATTACCATCTTGTAGTGCTTGAAGCGCTTCTTCAATAACATCTAACGCTTTATCTAACTGTTCATAAGTAATAACGAGTGGCGGTTGAAAACGTAAGACGTTCCCAGCAACTGCAATAATCACTACACCATGTTCAAAACAGTAATTACAAATTTTCAATGCTTCTTCAGCAGCTCTTTCTTTTGACTGTTTGTCTTTAACAATATCAATTCCAATAGATAACCCAATACCACGCACATCTCCTACGTAATCGTATTGATCTACCCATTGATTCATACGTTGACGCACGTAGTTTCCTTTTTCAGAACTAGCTGTTAGTAAGTCGTCGTTTTCTATCATTTCAATCGTAGCAAGAGCCGCTTCACAACTTACTGGATTTGCCCCTGTCGTAAATAGATGTGCTGGTGCTTCAAGACTTTCAATAATTTCTTTTCGACCCACAATCGCTGACATTGGTAATCCACCTGCTAATGATTTACCAAATGTAATGAGATCTGGTGTAAAGTTAAAGTGGTCCACAGAGCTCCAAGAACCTGTACGACCTAATCCTTGTTGGATATCATCAACAGCAATTAAAATACCGTATTCTCGACATAACGCTTCAAGTGCTTCAAAATAGCCTTCTACTGGTTCTAATAGTCCACCATCTCCTTGAATCGTTTCTAACACAATACAAGCTACTTCCTCAGCTGGAACATATTTAGCAAACATCTCTTTCAATGGCGCTAAATATTCTTCAACAGTGTTTGATTTAGATTGTTCAAAGATCCCTCTGTATTTATCTGGAAATGGAATATGATAAAAACCATTTAATAAAGGGCCATAATGTTTACGCATATTTAAACTGATAGCCGACATTGATAACGCTCCAAATGTAGAGCCATGATAAGCATTTGTAAAGCTGATAATATAGGGTCGTCCCGTATAAGCACGTGCAAATTTGATAATACCATCATTCGCATCCGAACCACTCAAACCAAATGTGACACGTTTTTCATAATCACCTGGCGCAATATCGCATAACTTTTTAGACAGTTTCACTAAAGGCTCGTGATACATATATGCGGGGGTATAATGAATAAATTTATCTACTTGCTTTTTAATCGCCTCTGCTACCTGTTGTGGTGCATGACCCACATTTTATGAGCTTGCACTAGCTAACAAATCGATGTATTCTTTTCCATCTATATCTACTAAAGTTGCTCCATATCCATGATCAATCACTAATGGATAATATTTTATACGTCCTGAAGTAGCAAAATACTTGCTCTCTTCTTTTATCATATCCTCTGCTTTACTCAAATTGACTCATCCTCTCCCAAAGTATCAACAACTTATATCTAACTTTCTTTATTGACTTCAATTCTTGTGATAATAATCAATATCTTACTAATAATTGTCAGATTTGTAAATATTTTCAGAAAAATTAAAATATATTGTTTCTATCTTTTAAACAATGATAAATATAAATCATAAAAGGCCTCTAATAGAGACCTTTTATGACTTATTTGTTTTCGTATGGAATAACATCATCGCCATATTCTTTTTTAATATACGCTTTGATTTCTTTAGATTGCATAACTTTTAATAATGTTTGGAATTTTTCATCATTTTTATGACCTTCTTGCACGGCAATCGTATTCGCAAATGGTGATGATTTACCTTCCATAACAATAGCATCTTTAGACGGTTTTAAACCATTATCAAGCGCATAGTTTGAATTTATAATGACTGCAGCTCCTTCACCATTCTTATATGTTTTTGGTAAAAACTCTGCACCTTGTTGATGGTTAAATTTCAAGTGTTTTTTATTTTCAGCAATATCCTCAAATTTTGCATTTTCAATTTTAATGCCTTTTTTTAATTTAATTAATCCTTCATTAACAAAGAAAGATAAAAAACGTCCTTCTTCTGCAGGATTATTAGAAACGTAAATCGTCGATCCATCTGGAATGTCTTTTAAATTTTTATATTTTTTACTATATACACCCATAGGCGTCGTAAACACTTTACCTAATTCTTCAATTTTATAACCATGACTTTTCTTTTCAGCATTCAAATATGGGACATGTTGGAAGAAGTTCGCATCAACATCACCTTTATCTAATAATTTATTAGGCACCTTATAATCATTAACTTCTTTGACTTCTAAATCATATCCTTTTTTCTTCATTTCTTCCTTAGCTTTTTTTAACACATCACCATGAGGTGCTGGCGACGCTGCTACGGTAATTTTTTTATTATCTTCTTTCTGATTTCCACAAGCTGCTAGCGTTATCGTTACTAACAAAATACTGATCATACCTATTAATTTTTTCATATGTATTGACACCTTTTTATAAATTTTCAATTCTCATTTCCTCTTACTAGATATGTAAAGACATAAAAAAATACTTTCTACTATTAAGAGAAAGCATCGACACACTTTCTCTCATCTTCTAAAGTATGATTAACTTTATGTGAATTAGCACCATGTCATACAATGACGGTTGCTGGGTTTCGTAGGGCACATCCCTCCACCACTCTTGATAAGAGTTAATAGATTATTGAATTATTAATAACTTATCATTGATTTAAACTTTGGTCAACATGTTTTTTCAATATTCTAAAAATTTAAAAAGTGTTAAACCAAATATTTCAGGGAATATTCTTATAGTATGTATATAAGAAGGAAGGAAAATTATGATCCGTTATTTTTATCATTGTCTTAGTGCTTTAGTTATAAGTATTATCTTATTAATTACAATGACTATCATGGATGGCATAGTTCAATCGACTCATCTTACTTTATTGTTAATTAATATTGATTTCTTAATTGACCCAAGCAAAACGCCATTATTATTAGAACTAGCCATTCATATTTTTATAGGATGGTTAATATATTTTATTTTCTTACTTATTTATCATGTCTTTAAACCATTATATAAACTAAGTTATGTCTTATTAATGATTGTTTTTGCCTCTCTTTATCCGTCACTCATCGCTATGGCAAAGCGTTCATTCTTTCACTTTAACTGGACAGAATACGGTTTATGGATGATTGCTCATATTATTTTTATGATTTTAATGGCTTGTTCCATTTCATATTTTTCTAAAAAGAAATATTAATACCTTATATAAATCATGTGATAAATATTGATTTAATGTTTACAAAACATTTATTCTTTAAGTTAAGTTAAAGATTTATTATGATTTTTTTTAAAACCCTGTTTCTGATCTATTCAAATGCTACACTCTAGTTGTAATTGATCATGAATGAAATGGGGTTTTCATTATGAAGAAAGTATCTTTCATCGCATCTACACTTTTAACAAGTACAATGCTACTTACAACGACTCAATCTGTAGAAGCACATACTGCTGACTTAGTGACTAAAGAAAACGCTAAACAAATTGCTACAGATGCATTATCTAATAGTGGAGGTAATCCAAATCTACAACGACTTGGTCGTACTGTTGACAAAGGCGCATACTTTGAAATTATAAGTCATAATAGATTAAATGAAGGCAGTGGAATGTATAAAGTTTATAAAAATGGCGAAGTTGAGTACAAAAATGGTACATATAGTGACTTTAATCAACTTCAAGATACACGTATTCATGCAGAATCAGGTATCGCTAAAGCTGCTAAAACACCTTCCTCTTCTAATGATAAACAAGTTAATTCTGTTGATTGTGCACGTGAACTCAATCGTTATTATGTAGGAACAGTTGCTTCTTCTGAGGTGCCATCCTCTAAGTCACTTAAAAATACTCAAACATCACAATCTTCTGTTAAAACACTCCCAAGTACTGGAGACGATACACAACAACACTCAACTCAACTTTTAGCCTCACTTCTATTAGTTATGGGAACTTCATTATTACTTAAACGAAAACATCATAGTCATTCTTATTGATCTACTAAACATTTTTAATAAATAAAAAAGGAGTGAGTCAACAAATTCAAAATGAATGCTGACTCACTCCTTTCATTTAAATAGTTTTACAAGATAAATCGTTTCCATACTAAATTAATACACGAGAAACGGTCTCCATATTATTTATTTTTATTATCCGTTTGTTCATTATCTTGACTATCAGAATGTTGATCATCTTTGTTTTTAGTTTGTTCTACACCTTCAGGGTCTTGTTCTTTAGCATTGCCTTTTTTAGGATTATAATTAACACCTTCTGTATAATCATTACCTGCATTCCATAATAAGAACTCATTCACACCGTTATCTTTTAAAGCTTGAACTTCTTCAGATATCGCTTTTGCATCATAATCAATATAATTACCAGCACCTAAATATGAAGCGGTAAAGTCTTGAATCCATGGTCTTGAAATAGGCTTATCTTTACCTAATGTATCTAATAAACTATTTTCTTTTTGAATATAGCGATTAACTGTTTTATATGGCTCAGTATCTGGTGCTTGTAAACCGAAATCTCCATTACTCCAATGAGATGGATAAATCATTGATGAAATGGCATCTACATTTTTAGAAATTTTAGGGAAGCTTTGACCAATACCAGGTGCATTTTCAACTAATGCAGAATAACCAAATACATCAGCTGACACATTAACTCCCATTGGTTTTAATTCTTTATTTGCGTATTCTAAGAATTTAGTAATTGTATCCACACGTTGATCGCCTGAACTCATCTGACTATTTTTATATTCACCTTTATTATAAGTTAAGCTATCTGCTTGATTTTCAAATCCTTCTGGGAAGCGTACATAGTCAAATTGAATATCTTGGAAGCCGGCTTTTGCAGCTGCTTTTGCAACATCAATATCATACTTCCATACTTCTTTCATAAATGGATTAACAAAGCTATCCCCTTTACCATTTGTCCAAACAGAACCATCACTATTTCTGAATGTCCATTCAGGGTGTTCATTTGCTAATTTTGTATCTTTAAATGTCACAATACGTGCAATTGGATAAATATTATTATCATGTAGTTTTTTTAATAATTTTTTACCATCTACAATATCAAGCGTATTTTTATCCACTTGTTTATTGCCTGTATTTAATTTCATAGTAATGTTACCTGTATCATCTTTCACATCGATAACCATGGTATTTAAATTAGAATCTTTGATGAATTTAACTAACTCATCCATTTTAGCACCCTGTGTAGAATTACTTGTTACATAAATCCCTTTAACACCATCTTTAGGATACTCTACTTTATTTTCATTTGTATTTTTATCATTATTTTTTTTCAATGCATCACTTTGACTATTACCACTTTGATTACTAGATTGCTCATTTTTCTGATTTCCATCTTTTTGTCCACTATCAGATGCATTATCTCCGTTACTACAAGCCGCCAATAATAGAGCACTTGTTGTTAATACAGCAAAAATTTTATTTTTCTTCATTACTGTTCCTCCAAGAAAGTATATAAGTATTAATTAAGAACTTAGTTATCATATATAAACGATTTAAAAATAAAGACTAACTTCAATTAATAAGAACTTAACTTACTTTAGAATAGCATATTTTAACAAAAAATATACGATACACTAAAGTTTTATAAAATATTCTATTTAATATTTACATATATTAAAATTTTAAAGAAAACGTAAAGATAATGCTTTAGAATCATCGATGATCCACTGAACATTTGGTATTGATCTTTTCATTTGTTGCATGATAAATTGCTCATTATTTTTAGGAAAATCCCAAATATACTTAATAAATTCAAAACTTAATGTTTTAGGATTTCCTCCGATATGTTCTCTGTTAAATAGTGAATATATGTAACGCTTGATTACTCTAAGTATACATTTTACTCTTGGTTCTTTAATCCATATGACTTTAGTTGCATATTTTAATCTCATACTAAGTGTACTAGAATAATTTCCATCAATAATCCATTCCTCTTTTACTACAATAGATTCAAGTTTTTGTTTTAATTCTTCAAAAGTAATGACGTTTTTATTATTAAGCCATTGAATTTGATCAATATGGTAAAGTGGCAGTTGATATTTTAAATGTAGTTGATATGCCAATGTTGATTTTCCAGAACCAGGGCTACCAATAATTAATATACGTTGTTTCATAACAATCCCCTTTGAATATGTTTGAATGTTTACATTAAATGTATAAATACGGTAATTTCATAAAATTGTAAATTGTTAATTAAGAAATTTCAATAATTAATTACTTTATACTTGAGAATATTATTATTTTTTACGATAATGATATTGAAAGTTTATTAAAGGAGTGAAAGGCATAATGAATAAAGAACAATTAGAAAAAGTAAGTCATGGGAAAGGATTCATCGCTGCATTAGACCAAAGTGGTGGTAGTACTCCAAAAGCATTAAAAGAATATGGTGTAAACGAAGATCAATACAGCAATGATGACGAAATGTTCCAACTTGTACATGATATGCGTACACGTGTTGTCACTTCACCTTCATTTACTTCAGATAAAATTTTAGGTGCGATTCTATTTGAACAAACTATGGATCGTGAAGTTGAAGGTAAATATACTGGTGACTACTTAGCTGATAAAGGTGTCGTTCCTTTCTTAAAAGTCGACAAAGGTTTAGCTGAAGAGCAAAATGGTGTCCAATTAATGAAACCTATCGACAACTTAGATGAAACTTTAGACCGTGCAGTTGAACGTCATATCTTCGGTACTAAAATGCGTTCTAACATCTTAGAATTAAATGAACAAGGTATCAAAGACGTTGTTGAACAACAATTTGAAATTGCTAAAAAAATCATTGCTAAAGGTTTAGTACCTATCATTGAACCTGAAGTAAACATTAACGCTAAAGACAAAGCTGAAATCGAAGAAGTATTAAAAGCTGAACTTAAAAAAGGCTTAGATTCTTTAAATGATGATCAATTAGTAATGCTAAAATTAACTATCCCTACTAAAGCTAACTTATACAAAGAATTAGCTGATCATCCAAATGTTGTTCGTGTTGTTGTATTATCTGGTGGCTACAGCAGAGACGAAGCAAACAAATTATTAAAAGACAATGATGAATTAATTGCAAGCTTCTCACGTGCATTAGCAAGTGATTTACGTGCAGGCCAATCAAAAGAAGAATTTGATAAAGCTTTAGGCGATGCAGTAGATTCAATCTACGATGCTTCAGTAAATAAAAATTAATAGTCAGATTTTTATTTAAAAGTGATGAGTCACGTGCTCATCACTTTTTTCATGTTTTTAAGCAGTTATAACCATTAAATTTATTTAATAAAAAAACTGTTAACAGAACGTGATGTCCTGTTAACAGTTTTCTAATTTTTCTTATTTAGCATTAGTATTTTCATAGAAACCTAATTCTAATTGTTTAGATGTTAAACGACGAGTTTTTCTCATTAAGTCAACATCATGAATTAATGATTCACCATATGAAGGAATCATTTTTTTGATTTTTGGTTTCCATTCATCTAAATATTGTTCGAAGTTTCTTTCGATAACTTCTAACGCTACTGAAACTGATGTAGAAGCCCCTGGTGATTCACCAAGTAAAGCAATGATAGAGTGGTCTTTAGAGTCAACCACTTCTGTACCGAATTGGATGAATCCTTTACCTTCTTTTTCATCATCTTTAATAACTTGTACACGTGTACCAGCAGTATATACTTGCCAATCTTCATCACGAGCTTCAGGGTAGAACGTACGTAAGTGGTTCATACAACCTTCTTTAGTCATGATGATTTGGTCAAATGAATATTTAAGTAATGACATATTCTTAACTGCTGCAGCTAATAACGTAGTGATATTGTGTGGTTTAACTGATTTGAATAAATCTAAGTTAGAACCGTGAATTAAGAATTTAGGGCCAACATTTGCGAATGGTCCGAATAATAATGTTCTTTCACCATCGATATAACGAGTATCTAAGTGAGGAACAGTCATTGGTGGTGTGCCAGGTGGCTCTTTACCATAAACTTTCGCATCATGTTGTTCGATAACTTCTGGATTTGTACAAGCGATAAATTGACCAATGATTGGGAAACCACCGATATGTTTACCTTCTTCGATACCAGTTTTTTGTAATAATGGAATAGATCCACCACCAGCACCGATGAATACATGGTCAGCTTCTTTAGTAAAGACTTTATTGTTAGCTAAATCTTTAATTTTAACTTGCCATTTACCGTTAGATAAACGTTTGAAGTCTTGTACTTCATGATTATAGTTGACGTTTACGTTTGAATCGTCGTTTTGTAAGTTATGTGCCATTTTACGAGTTAATTCACCGTAGTTAACGTCAGTACCTTCGTCGATTTTACTAGCAGCCATTAAGCCATCATCGAAACGACCTTGCATCATTAATGGAATCCATTTTCTCATTACTTCGATGTCTTCAGTGTATTCGATATCATCGAACATAGGGAAATCTTTCATTTTTTCGTAACGTTCTTTTAAGAATTGAACGTTGTTTTTACCACGTACGAAACTGATATGTGGTAAAGGATGAATGAAATCTCTAGGATCTTTAATTTGTCCTGATTCTACTAAATGACCCCAAAATTGTTTAGAAATTTCAAATTGTTCGTTAATTTCTTTTGCTTTTTCAATGTCAATCGTACCATCTGGTTGTCTTACAGTATAGTTTAATTCACATAATGCAGCGTGACCAGTACCAGCATTGTTACGTTCATTTGAACTTTCGATACCTGGACGATCTAAACGTTCATAAAGATCGATGTTCCAGTTAGGTACAAGTTCATTGAACATAGATGCAACTGTTGTACTAATTACACCAGCACCGACAATAATCATATCTTTTGATTCTGTCATGTTTGTACACCTCTCCAAAAATTATGTTTCACAATATATTATAATTACCTGTTGCTCTTGTTTCCCTAATATCTAGTAATCAATATATTGTTTTAGTAATGTGTTAAGTCTTTCATTACTATGTTAAAACAAATATAGTCAATTGTAAATCAGAAAAACTTAAATATTCGAATTAATGAATTCATTATCATTAAATTAAGCAAAAAATTTATCAATATAAGTTAAATAGTAAGAATAGTTGAATGATCAAAGTTTTATTATAACATGATGTCATTACAATCACTTAATGATTTACTTACAACCTTATATAATGATTATTTATTATTTTGTAAAAACTTTTCAATATAAAAAGCTGATTCTTCAATTGATTTATACTCAGTATTAATCACTGTAGCATTTAATTTTTTAAATACTTCTTCTGCATAACTGAGTTCTTCTTTTATACGATTTAAATTATTATATTGAGACTCTTTCGACAAACCTAATGTTTCAGCACGACTTTTTCGTATATTTGCAATATACTGTGGACTTGCAGTTAATCCAAATACTTGTAACCCTTTTTGCTTAAAAACACTGTCTGGAATACTAACTTCAGGTACTAAAGGAATGTTTGCTATTTTGTAGCCTTTATTCGCTAAATACATACTTAATGGTGTCTTTGAAGTACGTGATACCCCTACAATCAACGCATCCGCTTCGCCTATATCAGAAAAATGCTTACCATCATCATATTTAACTGAATATTCAATCGCTTCAATACGCTTAAAATAAGCTTCATTTAACTTTCTTAACGCACCACTTTCCATCAATGGTTTTTCACCTGTCACGTGTTCAATAATGCTAATTAAATCAGACATATAATCTACATATGGGATATGATGTTCTCTAGCAAATTCGTGACCAAGTGCATTAAATGATTCACTTACTAATGTCGTAGCTACTATTGCGTGGTGTTCTTTCGCTAAATTTAATATATTTAAAAATTCTTCCTCATCTTTAATATAAGGAAATTTTTTTATTTCTACATTATTTAAATCTGGAAACTGGGTTAAAGTTGCATGAATCATACGTTGAGCAGTTTCTCCAATTGAATCTGAAACAATAAATAATTTTAAATTATGTGCTTGTGACTCGACTTCATTCATTTTTGATTACTCACTTTCCTCCACTTGACTCTGAGCAGTCGCTAAAATTGCTCCTGGAATTCGGAATGGTGAACATGATACATAATCAATTGGTAAGTGATTGAAATAATGAATAGATTTTGCATCTCCACCTAATTCACCACATACACCAATCTTAATATTTTCGTTCACTTTCTTTGCCTGTTTAACTGCCATTTCAATTAGTTTTCCAACGCCATCTTCATCTAATGTTTGGAACGGGTCAAGTTTCAATATATTTCTTTCAGTATACACATTTATAAACTTCCCTGCATCATCTCTAGAAAAACCAAATGACAATTGTGTTAAATCGTTCGTACCAAAGCTGAAGAAATCACAATATTTTGCTAATTCGTCTGAAATAAGACATGCACGAGGCGTTTCGATCATTGTTCCCATTGAGTAATCTACGCTTTCTTGATGTTGTTTTTCTAATTGATCAATAGTCTTAACAAGGTTTTCTTTTAAAGTAGTAAATTCTTCGACTGTAGACACTAACGGAATCATAATTTCTGGTTTACACTGAATGCCTTCTTCTTTTAATTTAAATACACTTTCAATAATCGCTTCTACTTGCATTTCATATAACTCAGGGTATGTGATGGCTAAACGACAACCACGATGTCCAAGCATTGGATTCACTTCGTTTAAATCCACAATGCGTTTATCTAATGTTTCCTTTGAAATATTTAATTGCTTCGCAACATTCGCAATATCCTCTTCAGAATGTGGTAAGAACTCATGCAATGGCGGATCAAGTAAACGTACTATTGTAGGATGTTCACCTGATAATTTAAAAATTTCTTTAAAGTCTTCTACTTGATATTGTTTAATATGATTAAGTGCTTCGAGACGGTCTTCACGAGAGGATGATAAGATGAAACGTCTCATCTCTACTAGTCGCTCAGCCCCAAAGAACATATGCTCTGTACGTACTAATCCGATGCCTTTAGCACCAAATTGGTAACCCACTTTAATATCTTGAGGTGTTTCTGCATTCATACGTACTTTTAAACGAGCTGTCTTTTCTGACCACTCCATAAATTGATTGAATGACTCGCTATGCTCAGCATTGACTGTTTTAATCTCACCTAAATAAATGTCACCTTCTGAACCATCAACTGAAACCATATCTCCTTCATGTAGTGTTTGATTGCCATAGTATACCGTCTTAGCACTCGTATTAATTTCTAAATCAGAACATCCTGTCACACAACATTTACCCATTCCACGAGCTACAACTGCTGCATGAGACGTCATGCCACCATGTGTGGTTACAATCGCTTCACTTGCAATCATACCTTCAATATCTTCAGGAGACGTTTCTGGTCTCATCAAGATCACTTTTTTACCTTGATCTGATTGTGCTTTCGCCTCTTCAGCAGTAAATACAATTTGACCTGTTGCAGCACCTGGACTCGCAGGTAATCCCATTTTAGATACAACTGTTGCTTCTTTTAATGAAGACTCATCGAAATTAGGATGCAACAGTTGATCAATTGATTTTACTTCAACTTTTTTCATTGCTTCTTTTTTAGTAATAATACCTTCATTCACTAAATCTACAGCAATTTGAATAGCTGCACGTGCTGTACGTTTACCATTACGAGTTTGGAGTAAATATAATTGTCCATTTTCAATTGTAAATTCAATATCTTGCATATCTTTATAGTGTTTTTCTAATTGTTTTGTCACATCTACAAATGCTTGATGAACCTCTGGCATTTGATCATGTAATGTTGAGATATCTTTAGGTGTACGAATACCAGCAACAACATCTTCTCCTTGTGCATTAAGTAAATATTCACCAAATAATTTATTTTCGCCAGTCACTGGATTACGCGTAAAAGCAACACCTGTTCCACTATTATCTCCACTATTACCGAAAACCATTTCTTGGATATTTACTGCTGTGCCGATGTCATGTGGAATATCATTTAAATCTCGGTAAATACGAGCACGATCATTATCCCAAGATTTAAATACAGCTTCTATAGCTTCTTCCAGTTGTTTCAAAGGCTCTTGTGGGAAAGGTTTATGTACTTCTTCTACATATATTTCCTTAAAGCGCTTACAAATTTCTTTTAAACCCTCTGCACTAATGGCAGCGTCATTCTCAAAATGATGTTGTTTTTTATACTGTTCGAAATATGTATCAAATGCTTGCATAGGTACACTATATACGACTTCACCAAACATTTGTAATAAACGACGATAACAGTCATAAGCAAAACGTTTATCCCCAGTTTTTTTAGCTAATTTTTCTACATTCTCATCATTTAAGCCCAAGTTTAATATTGTATCCATCATTCCTGGCATAGAAATTTTTGCACCACTTCTTACAGAAACAAGTAATAAATTAGTATCAGAAGAGAATATTTTTCCGGTTCTCTCTGAAAATGAAGCCAAGTGATCAATTAATTCTGTTTTGATGTCAGTAGATAATGACTTACCTTGTTTTAAATACTCAATACATGCTGTTGTGGTAATGGTGAAACCATCTGGTACAGGTAAACCTAAGCGTTTCATTTCAGATAGATTAGCTCCTTTACCTCCCAATACATCTCTCATTGATTTTTGTCCTTCATCAAACGCATAAATATATTTAGTCATTATAAATCACCTCAAATTTTTATTATGTCATACTAATTATTTAAAAGTATGTCATAATAACACGTGAAATACAATTAAAATTATCTTTATTTTTAATTTTTCTAAATATAGACAAATTTTCAATATTCATGTTATCTGATACATCAGTATTCTCATCATAAAAAAACACTGATAAATTAGTGACATACTAATTTATCAGTGTGGTGAATATGATTATTTATTTTGAGCGTTGTTATATTTTGTGCGTTCAGCATCGCGTAATTCAACACGACGAATTTTGCCAGAGTTTGTTTTTGGTAAATCTTCTACAAATTCAATCGCACGTGGATATTTATATGGTGCGACTACTTTTTTAGAGAAAGTTTGTAACTCTTTCACTAAATCATCACTTGGTTTATAGCCCTCTTTTAAAATAATAAATGCTTTAACAATATTGCCACGAATTGGATGTGGACTTGCTACAACTGCACATTCTTTTACCGCTTCATGATTTGTGAGTGCATCTTCAACTTCGAAAGGTCCAATAGTATAACCAGAACTAATAATAATATCGTCACGGCGACCTTCAAACCAGAAATAGCCATCTTCGTCGATATGTGCTAAATCTCCAGTAATGTAATAATCTCCTGCATGTGCCTCTTTTGTACGTTTCTCATCTTTAAAGTAACCTTTAAATAATCCAGGGAAATCAAGTGGTAATGCTATATTACCTTTTACATTTGTATCCACTTTGTTTCCATCATCATCAACAACTGCTACACGACTACCCGGAATAGCTTTACCCATAGAACCAGGACGTGGTTCTGTATCTTTTAAGAAACCAATTAGTAACGTACTTTCTGTTTGTCCATATCCGTCACGCACTGTTAAATTAAAATGTTTACGGAATTGTTCAACTACTTCTCTATTTAATGGTTCCCCTGCAGATACTGCACTGTGTAAATGATCTAAATTGTATTGATCTAAGTTATCTAATTTTGCCATCATACGGTATTCTGTTGGTGTACAGCAAAGCACATTAATTTTAAAGTTTTGTAATAGTGATAAATAACGGGAAGGATTAAATTTACCATTATACACAAATGCTGTCGCTCCTGATCCCATAATAGATAGGAATGGACTCCATACCCATTTTTGCCAACCAGGTGCAGCTGTTGCCCACACTAAGTCATCTTCTTTTATAGCTAACCAATGTTCAGGTGCCATTTTCATATGAGCATATCCCCAACCATGAGAATGTGTAACAGCTTTTGGATTACCTGTAGTTCCAGAAGTGTAAGATAAAATAGCAACATCATCTCTTGTTGTATTGGCTATGTCTAATTTATCACTTTGCTTTGCTTTTTCATCTTCAATACTAATCCAATTCTCTTGATTTCCGTTAATCACAAATTTTGTTAATTCGTTATATTCTTCAATATCTCTAAATTCTTCTATAAAATCAGCTAATGCAATAACTGCATTAATTTCTCCATGCGTAATACGATATTGTAAATCCTTTGTTCTTAACATTTCAGAACTTGGGATAATTGCAATACCTAATTTTAATGCTGCAATATAAAGTTCATACGTGATGATAGCACGTGGCATCATGATTAACACTTTATCGCCTTTTTTTAGTCCATGGTTTAATAATACATGTCCTACTTTATTAGCGTTTTTAATTAATTCAGAGTATGTAACACTAATGGGTTCTTCTACACCGTTTTCATAAATAATTGCTTGTTTACTTTGATTTGAAGCATGTTTTTCTATTTCAGATACAATATTATATGTCTCTGGTGCTAATAAATTTAAATGATTCATTACTTTATTTTCCTTCCAATTTTTAAGTTTTCATCGTTCATAAAATCACACATCTTAATTTCACGCAATCCTATGCGGTATTTGTTTTAAATATAAAAAAGATTAAGTTTCTATACCAGTATATTACTTTTTTAGAAACTTAATCTTTGAATATTAAATATATTATCTATATCAACATTCGTTTCTAAATTAGCAAGTTCTATTCTTACATTATAAGATAAATCGCGATTAACTATTTTATTATCGACACCTTGTTTAGTGCCTCTTTTTTTATGCGTTTTATCATAAGCGGCTGAACTTTGCCAATCATAGAACGATTGTCGATCTTTCCATAACGTCAAAATAATATAATGACGATGCTTAGTTTGAGGACGTAAAAAACGTAAAGCTTTGAATCCTGGCACATCTTGTAAATATTTAGTGCGCTCTAAAAATTTAGATTCAAATTGAGGTTCATTACCTTCATTAACAAACAAGTGATTCAAAACACATATTGAATCGTTTGTTAACTCGTTTATTGACTCAAGTACTGTATATAATTGAATATCATTATTTTTTTCGATAGACATAGTCTGTTCTTCTTTTTCTTCTATTACATATGTTTTATAACTATCAGTTAAAGTCATTTCTTAGTTCCTTCATTTCTTAACTAGCTTTAAGCTATCATTTTTAATTCTGCTATTCATCTCTATCTTCCTTCATATAATGAAAGGGAACGTTTAACAATTTCTAAGAATTCATGATCCAACATCGACGTCTTAGAAAAGTAATCAAGTATATTTTCAGCAAGATATTCATGTTTTGGAAAATTTTGGTCTTGATTTATCCATGATGCAAGTTCACCTAATGGGGTCTTATCATCAATAAATCCTTGCATAAAATCATAAAAACTCATCAACTCACCCCAATATCTAAATATAGGATAATACTATCATGACAAATTCTTTAATACTAGAGTATACACTTGACTTCTACTTTAAAAATGTAGAATTATTGCTTAAATATATATTTTGACTGCTTATTCAATAGTTAAATAGTTTAATACTACTGCACCTACTGCTTCTGCTGCAACTAACATACTTGACTCATCAATCGTAAATTTAGGATGATGATGTGGATATGCTTTACCCTCTCTCGGTTTTGCTCCAGAATATATAAAAGTACTTGGCAATGTTTTAGCATAAAAAGCGAAGTCTTCAGATGGCGGTTGAGGTTCGCATACTTCTATGCCTTTAACATCAGCTAATTTTGCTTGGTTAATGGTTTCTGCAACATATTCAGTAAAGTCAGGATCATTATACAATGCAGGATAATCTTTACTAAATGTAAATTCACAATTTACACCAAATGTTTCTTCCAAACCATGAACCATTTGTTTTAAAGCCGTTTCAATACGATCGCGTGTAGCATCTGTCAAAGCGCGAACGTCACCTTCAATGGTTATTTTATCTTTAATCACATTAAATTGACCTTTACCATCAAATGATCCAATTGTGACGACACCCGTTTCAAAGGGATTAAGGCGACGTGAGACCACTGTTTGAGCGGTAGTAACGAAATTAGCTCCCGCTACAATCGCATCATTTGAAGTATGCGGAGAAGAACCATGTCCTCCTTCACCTTTTACAATTAATTTAAAGTAAGAACGTCCTGTTTGAACGTTACCCTTATGATAATAGACTTTACCAGGAGCCATATTAGTCATCACATGGGTGCCTAAAACATGATCAACGCCATCCAATACGCCATCTTCAATCATACCTTTAGCTCCACCAGGTGGCATTTCTTCAGCGGGTTGATGAATAACAATTACTTTGCCACTGAACTGAGATTTCATTTCTATCAATGTTTCTGCCAAAATAAGCATATATGCTGTATGTGCATCATGTCCACACGCATGCATGACTCCCTCGTTTTTAGAAGCAAATGATAAACCAGTATCTTCTTGAATGGGAAGCGCATCAAAATCTGCTCGAATAGCAATCGTTTTCCCAGGTTTACCACTATCTATCGTTACTTTTACACCATTTTGTCCTATATTTGTTTCTACATTACACTCTTTATCTTTATAAAAATTAGCAATATATTTGGGTGTCTCAGTTTCATGAAATGATAACTCAGGATATTCATGTAAATGTCTTCGAATCTCGATCATACGCTTTTCCTTATCTTGTAAACGTTGCACTAAATCTTTAATCATTTCATATCACTCCTTCTCTGTCATTCATTATATGCCTTTACGTATTAAAAATGTTGTAGAAGGGGATATTTAAAATAAAAAGGTTAGAATCATCTTTGATTCCAACCCTTATTTCATATAACTATCTTATTAATGTTTATAGTATGGATCGAATTCCATTGCTCCAGCATTCTCGTCACTAACACCATGTTTATAGTAATCAACATATTGTGGTTCTAATGGTTTTTTACCACGAATGATATCAGCTGCTTTTTCAGCGAGCATTAAAACTGGTGCATGAATATTACCATTAGTAGTGCGAGGCATAGCAGATGCATCAACGACACGTAAATTTTCCATGCCATGTACTTTCATAGTTAATGGATCTACAACTGCCATTGGATCTGACGCTGGCCCCATTTTAGCACTACAAGAAGGATGTAAAGCAGTTTCGCCATCTTTACGTACCCAATCAAGAATTTCTTCATCTGTTTGTACAGATGGTCCTGGTGAGATTTCACCACCATTATATGGATCCATTGCAGGTTGAGATAAAATATTACGTGCTACTCGAATTGCTTCAACCCATTCTTGTTTATCTTCTTTTGTTGATAAATAATTGAATACAATACTTGGTTTTTCAAATGGATCTTTTGATTTAATTTTTAAACTACCACGTGAATTTGAATACATAGGACCAACATGTACTTGATACCCATGCGCCACTGGTGCTTTTTGACCATCATATCTTACAGCAATCGGTAAGAAATGGAACATTAAATTTGGATATGCAACTTGATTGTTAGATCTAACAAAAGCGCCACCTTCAAAGTGGTTTGAAGCTGCTGCACCTTTACGTGCAAATATCCATTGCAATCCAATCCAAGGCATACGTTTTACATCTAAGCTTGGTTGTAGTGAAACAGGCTGCTTACATTTATGTTGAATATATACTTCTAAATGGTCTTCGAAGTTTTCTCCAACACCAGGTAAGTGCATGCGTGGTTCTATACCTTTAGATTTTAAGAATTCAGAATCACCGATACCAGACAATTGCAATAACTGAGGTGTATTAAATGCGCCACCTGAAAGAATCACTTCACCGGCATTTACAGTATGAAGTTTACCATTACGTTTAAACGTTACACCAGTAGCTTTCTTACCTTCAAAATGTATTTTAGTAACAAATGCACGTGTTTTAACTGTTAAATTTTTACGCTTCATTGCAGGACGTAAATAGGCACGTGAAGCTGAAACACGACGACCATTATGTACTTGGCTATCAAATGGACCAAAGCCTTCTTGTCTATATCCATTGACGTCGTTTGTTTTATGATAACCTGCTTCAACACCTGCATCGAAGAATGATTTAAATAATGGGTTTGTGGCTGGCCCACGTTTTAATTTAATCGGACCGTCATGTCCTCTATATTTATCATATGGTGCAGCTCCAAATGTTTTTTCTAGTTTTTTAAAATAAGGTAAACAATGTGCAAAGTCCCAAGTTTCCATTCCTTCTGGTTCAGCCCAGCCTTCATAATCCATTGGATTACCACGTTGATAAATCATACCATTAATTGAACTTGAACCACCTAATACTTTACCTCGAGCATGGTCTACCTTACGTCCCATATGCGGTTCTTCTTCAGTTTGGTATCTCCAATCGTAAAATGGATTTCCTGAAGGAAACATCAATGCTGCAGGCATTTGTATAAATAAATCCCATGGATAATCACTACGTCCTGCTTCTAGTACAAGTACTTCTTTATTTTTATCTTCCGACAAACGATTTCCCAATACTGATCCAGCGCTTCCTCCGCCAATAATTACGTAATCATATGATTGATTTTTACTCATATATTGTCGTCCTCCTATAAAAATATAAATCTTCTATTTAAATACAATTTAGTTTGATTTGATACGTCTTTATTCTTCAAAATAAATGGACCGTAAAATAATACGTCTACGGTCCTTTATAGTTAAATTGTAAAAGTTATTTACTAAAGAAATTTACAGGTTCTGGATTTCTATTTGTAAGAATATGTTTAGAGATTAAGTATTCTTCTAATCCTTCTTTACCTAACTCACGTCCAATACCAGATTGTTTATAACCACCCCATGGCGCTTGAGCGAAGTAAGGATGGAAGTCATTAATCCAAACTGTGCCTAGTTTTAATTTATTAGCTACACGTTGTGCTTTTCCTATATCTTTAGAAAATACTGCACCTGCTAAACCATAAATTGAATCATTTGCGAGTGCAATCGCTTCTTCTTCATTATCGAACCCTTCTACTGTAACAACAGGGCCAAATACTTCTTCTTGAACAATTCTCATATGAGTATCGCAATTAGTGATTACAGTTGGTTCAAAGAATAAACCATCTTTTAAATCTTCATCGTCTGGACGTTTCCCACCGATAGCAATTGTTGCACCATCATCTTTAGCAACTTTCATATATTTTTCAATTTTATCTCTATGTTCTGGAGAAATCACTGGACCCATTTCTGTGTCAGTATCAAATCCATTACCTAATTTAATTTTTCCAACACGTTCAATTAAAGCTTTTTCAAATTTTTCTTTTATATTGTTATGAACTAAAATTCTTGAACCTGCTGAACAAACTTGACCTGCATGGAAATATCCGCCATTTAATGCTTGATCTACAGCTAATTCAAAATCAGCATCATCAAAAATAATATTTGGATTCTTTCCGCCAAGCTCTAATGCAATATTAGTTACATGATTTGCAGCATTCTTCATAATGTGTTTACCAGTTTCAATTCCACCTGTAAATGATACTAAATCAACTTCTTTATGACCTGATAATGTATCTCCTACTTCTTCACCACTACTTAATATTAGGTTGATAACCCCTTTAGGGAATCCAACCTCTTCCATTAATTCAAATACACGAATTGTTGTTAATGGTGTAATTTCACTTGGTTTCATTACTAATGAGCAACCAGTTGCTAATGCAGGTGCAATTTTCCATGAAGCTTGTAATAATGGATAATTCCAAGGCGTAATTTGTGTAACTACACCTACAGGTTCTTTAACAAGTTTACTTTCAGTGTTAGGTATTGGAGAATCAATAATTTCTCCTCCGTCTTTATCCGCCAAACCTGCAAAATAATTAAACACATTTGCAATATCATCCATATCTGCATAAGATTCCTCTAATGTCTTACCAGTATCTAGTGTTTCTAATTTGGCTAATTCATCACGATTTTCTGTAATTTTATCAGCAATTGCTCTTACTTTTTTACCTCTGACTTCACTTGTTTCTTGTGACCACTCACCATTTTCAAATGAACGACGTGCTGCTAAAATAGCTTGCTCAGCATCTTCCTTAGTACCTTCAGTAACAGTGAAAATCACTTCTTGATTATATGGATTAATAATATCTCTAGTATTTTTGTTAGCGCTCTCTACCCATTCACCATCGATATATTGGCGATTAGACAATGCTTTTACAAGTTCCATCATACTACCTCCGTTAAGTTTGTTAAATTTTTATTTAACGAATTTTACAAAAGTAGCTTATCATATTTTTTACGTCATTGCAAAAAGCATCTTTATATATTTTTTTATATTATTTTAAATATTATGGAAATTAAAATTGACTTTTGAAACTCATAAGAAAAAATCATATAATGAGTGAGAATGTAAAATTTGTGTTAATATTTCACATCTTATGAAGATCAAAATAAGTGAGGTGCAATATGAGCAATTCTAATAATATCAATCAAAAAATAGAGGAAGCGAAAGATTTAGTTATCAACTCAATTGGTGAAACAATGGATTTATATGGTACAAACCGTAGTGTTGGTAATCTTTACGGTACGATGGTTTTTGAAGGCAGTATGACGCTTGATGAAATGCGTGAACATTTACAAATGAGCAAACCTAGTATGAGTGCTGGTGTAAAAAAATTGCAAGAATACGATATCGTTAAGCAACAATTTACCCGTGGCAGTCGCAAACAACATTTTATAGCCGAGAAAGATTTCTTTAATTTTTTTCGAAACTTTTTCACACAAAAATGGGAACGTGAAGTCGATACAAATTTAGAAGCAACGAAAAAAGCAGAAAACATTCTTCAAAACATAATACAAACTAATAATTTAAGTGGAGAAGAAAAAGAAAAAATAGATCGTATACAATCCCAACTGAACCACACAAAATTATATTGTAAATGGTTAGAAAATTTAAGCTCTGCGATTGAATCTGGAGACATTTTCGAACATTATCCTATACCAAAAGAAGAAGAGTTATAACTTAATTCATTATCAATATTATTCAAAAGAGGCTGGGACATAATTCCTAACAA
>NZ_KV796467.1:0-6117 GCF_001809205.1 Staphylococcus sp. HMSC069E10
TTGCCTTTGTAGTTACAAAAAGTTGCCTTTAGCATCTCAAATCCATTGTCGCTCTAAGGCTCATAAGGTGCCTAAAAAGGTTTTAAAAAGATTTATAAAAAGATATTAAAAAGTTCGGGGCATTTTGCCCCTCACAAATTCAAAAAACAAAAAGGAAAGCAACCACAAAAGTGGTTGCTTTTTTATTTATAAAAATCATTAAGTTATTACCCTTTAATGCATTATTCCAATTGCTTTATTGACATTGAGCCTCTGAACCCTTAATAAACCCGAAAACTGTCGACTCGTCGGGTTTATAGCTCACGCTATACCGACATTCGTCGAAACAGTTTAATTAAGGGTTCTTCTCAATGCACAATAAATTTTCTCGGCATAATAGCGTCATTTCTTTTTGTTTGAACGATTAATCAAGTAATAACTTAAAAGTCCACTCATTAAAATAAACAAAAATATAAGCATTTCGGATCTCCTTATAAAAAATGTTTAATTCCATTTCTAAACTAATTTAAACCGTATGCAGCGTTTTTCATGATAAGTTATAGGTTTTTAATACTGACTAAGGTTAAAGTCGCTCATACGCCTTTAAAATGGCATATATAAGCAAACTAAATAATATGTAAGGGGCAAGATAAAGCGTCACAATTAGATAACGCCATGCTGAATGACCTGTTTTTAAGACGTGGTTAATCCAATCATAAAAATGTTGTACGCCTAATAGGTCGCCTAATGGACTTAAGACTACAAAAGTAATCATTACTAAGGCAACGATGAAAAACATGGCTGTAATCCCTTTAGTTAAACGATTGAATGCTTGATCATATTGTTTTATTGCTATTTCGTTTGTTTCGATACGCTCATCAAGCGTTTTTTTATAATCATCATGTGCTTTTTGTAAGTCTGATTGATGATTTTGAAACTGTTTAACTAAATTTTGTGTCTGTGATTTCACATCTTCTAATTCTTGTTGGATTGCTGATTGAAAATCTTGTTTTAAGTTATCGTTATTAATACGTTCCACATAGTGTTTTGCAACGCTAATAAATCTTTTTTGTGTTGTTTCTGTGGCTTGATTAAAGTTCAAGGCCATGGTCTCTATCGTTGTCAATAATTGTTCGTGACGCTTGTTTCGCTCGTTCTCTCTCTTCTCGATCTCTTCGAGCCTTTTCATCAGCAAGTCTTGCTGACTCTGCAGCTTGTCGGCGACGCTCAAGCTCATTTGTGTCTTGGGCGAATTTATCCCAATCTGATTGAGTGACGCCTGTATCTCGTTGAGTTGGTTCATCACGGTTTGAAGTTGGTCGTTTTGGCTGGATGTCGTTGTCATATTCTCGTTCTTGCTGTTGTCGTTGTATTTGTCTTTCAAAGCCATCTTCTATGCCCCCTTTGTTATAATCTTCACCTAATCGACGGCCACGGACTTTTTTATCTTCATCTAGATGTCGATAGGTAATGCTTTTAGGTGTAACTCGTGCAATTTCAATGCCGTATTGACTTAAATGGTCTTTGAATTCGTCCATATTTGTGGCTGTTGATTGGTCGATTGCTTCACGTATTTCATCTTTCCATGAATATTGGGCGGTTGATTTTGTATTAGGGTCAGCAATCGCTTTTTCTGTTTGTGTATAACGTAAGCGTGCTGTATCTTTTTCTGGCACGCTTAAGCCATGTTCACGACATACGTCGTCATTAAAGTCTCTTAAATCACGTAAGGCTTGTTTATTGTTGTTAAATTTCTTCCCTGTCTCAAGATCAATTGAATTAATCACAATATGATTGTGTACATGGTCCGTATCGTTGTGTGTATAGACAGCGACTTGATGATTAGGTGCGAATTTTTCAGCTAATTCTAAACCTAGTTGATTACATTGTTCTGGGGTTACTTCGCCTGGTTTGAATGACTGAATAATGACATGGCCTTCATTACCCCCTGTTTTACCATAGAGTTCACGTGTGGCTTTAAAACTACTTTTGGCATAGTCTATGTCGCAGTTTAAGCCACTTTTTTCTTCAGCCCGTTTTTCAGCGTAATTGATGGCACGTGACGTTGATTTCGTCGCACTTAATTTAGTTGTTGCCATATGTCATCCAACCTTTCACGTAATTCATTAATATTACGTTCTAATGCGCTATAATTCGGAGCATCATATTGATGTTGATGACAATATTTCGCAATTTGATTGGCATTCGCCCCTAATCGACTTAAATCTTTCGCAATCGATTGTCGCGTTTCTTTATCAAATTTAGGTGCGACCAATCGACTGCCTTGTGCCTTTTTCTTAACGAAAGCAGGCACACTCATATTTAAAGTTTCAGCTGACTGCTTTAACTTTAAATATTCGGATTCGCTCACACGAAAACTAATTTGTTTCGGCTCCTTACGGTTGGGTTTATGGTTTTGCCCAACAGTTTCGTCGTTAGCCACAAAATGATTTTGTTCGCTCATACATCCCACCACGCTTTCTACGAAAGATATTACTTAATATAAATTTAGATTATATGATAATTAGTGGTTTGGCAAGCATTGGCTTTGCTAGCCACTAACGTGGTAGCGACGCCTGCTTGTTGGGGATGATCCCCAAGCCCCTTAGGATTTTTTCTGCGAAAAAATAAGTGGCTAATTGCTAGCCACTGTTCATTAAGTAATATAAATAAATTGAAAAAATAATTTGAGTTGAACATTGACATTTATTTGCTATTTGTTTAAGTTAAATTTAATACGATAAGGGAAAGGGTGAACCAACTACATGATTAACTAATCCTATTTTCAAAAGTAAACAATTGAAAGTGTTTTATTTACAAATAGCGTTTGATTTGTGTTTTTTCAATTGTACTTTTCAGGATAGGATGAAAATTCTGTAGTTGGCTCTAAAAGTATTTTGTTAGAGTTCATCTATATAGATTTATGCCTCCTATTCTGAATAGATTAGGAGGCTTTTATTGTCTTCAATTACTTATAAGAGGATGAGAAAATATGAAAATAATGTTAGAGGGACTTCATATAAAACATTATGTTCAAGATCGTTTATTGTTGAACATAAATCATCTAAAGATTTATCAGAATGATCGTATTGGTTTAGTTGGCAAAAATGGAAATGGAAAAACAACGTTACTTCACATATTATATAAAAAAATTGTGCCTGAAGAAGGTATTGTAAAACAATTTTCACATTGTGAACTTATTCCCCAATTGAAGCTCATAGAATCAACTAAAAGTGGTGGTGAAGTAACACGAAACTATATTCGGCAAGCGCTTGATAAAAATCCAGAACTGCTATTAGCAGATGAACCAACAACTAACTTAGATAATAACTATATAGAAAAATTAGAACAGGATTTAAAAAATTGGCATGGAGCATTTATTATAGTTTCACATGATCGTGCTTTTTTAGATAACTTGTGTACTACTATATGGGAAATTGAAGAGGGGAGAATAACTGAATATAAGGGGAATTATAGTAAATATGTTGAACAAAAAGAATTAGAAAGACACCGAGAAGACTTAGAATATGAAAAATATGAAAAAGAAAAGAAACGATTGGAAAAAGCTATAAATATAAAAGAACAGAAAGCTCAACGAGCAACTAAAAAACCAAAAAACTTAAGTTCATCTGAGGGCAGAATAAAAGGAACAAAGCCATACTTTGCAGGTAAACAGAAGAAGTTACGAAAAACTGTAAAGTCTCTAGAAACCAGACTAGAAAAACTTGAAAGTGTCGAAAAGAGAAACGAACTTCCTCCACTTAAAATGGATTTAGTGAATTTAGAAAGTGTAAAAAATAGAACTATAATACGTGGTGAAGATGTCTCGGGCACAATTGAAGGACGAGTATTGTGGAAAGCAAAAAGTTTTAGTATTCGCGGAGGAGACAAGATGGCAATTATCGGATCTAATGGTACAGGAAAGACAACGTTTATAAAAAAAATTGTTCATGGGAATCCTGGTATTTCATTATCGCCATCTGTCAAAATCGGTTATTTTAGTCAAAAAATAGATACATTAGAATTAGATAAGAGTATTTTAGAAAATGTTCAATCTTCTTCACAACAAAATGAAACTCTTATTCGAACTATTCTAGCTAGAATGCATTTTTTTAGAGATGATGTTTATAAACCAATAAATGTCTTAAGTGGTGGAGAGCGAGTTAAAGTAGCACTAACTAAAGTATTCTTAAGTGAAGTTAATACATTAGTACTAGATGAACCAACAAACTTTCTTGATATGGAAGCTATAGAGGCGTTTGAATCTTTGTTAAAGGAATATAATGGCAGTATAATCTTTGTATCTCACGATCGTAAATTTATCGAAAAAGTAGCCACTCGAATAATGACAATTGATAATAAAGAAATAAAAATATTTGATGGCACATATGAACAATTTAAACAAGCTGAAAAGCCGACAAGGAATATTAAAGAAGATAAAAAACTTTTACTTGAGACAAAAATTACAGAAGTACTCAGTCGATTGAGTATTGAACCTTCGGAAGAATTAGAACAAGAGTTTCAAAACTTAATAAATGAAAAAAGAAATTTAGATAAATAAATTAGCGTATTGCATAACATATACAAACTAACTACCCATAATCGTTAATTATGTTAACTATAACTAAAGGCTTAAACGTTATTAAATCAACGTTTAAGCCTTTTGCTTATGATTATCGTTTATGCAGGTTTTATACATCATTGATCTGATGCGTTTTCATGCATTTTCATTGTTCTATATTTTGTATTTTTATGTAGTTTATACGTGTATACAAAGTATACATTGGCTACATTGTATACTTTGCATATTTTGAATACTTTTTTGAAGGCTCATGTATTCGTCAAATATCACGTTATTATATTATACTTGTAAGGCACTTCCGTGCACAAAGGAGGTGTGCATATGGTGTTAATGATACTCTCACTTGTTGGAACATTTATCTTATCAGTTATTGCTGGTGTAGTTGCGAACTACATCTCAGATAAGCTCGATAGATAAATAAAAAAACCCCACTTTGCTTTGGACGGCAGTGGGGTTTTCGCATATGGCGAATAATACTTCACTTGTTAACTTCAGTATATCTTTCATAGTATCTTTTGTAAACTTTCTAATCTTCCCAATCTAGTTCTAATTGTTGTCTAAATGCTTGTTGTTGTTCTTTTAATAGTGCTTTTTCTTCTTCGGTCATTTCTCTAGTTGTATTACTTTGATTTCGTTCATGTAGCCATTTTGGCGTTTTCTCACGACTGATATATTGTTTAGGTTGGGCTACATTTGCCATTTTAGGTTGTCGCTTACTATGAATGCGTTTTTCAGCATCAAAAGTAAACTCTAACCATTCTATTTTACGTCCTTTTTTCGCTTTGATTTTATTGATATGTAGTTATTAAAAATAAAGCCTAACTCTTTAATGATAGGGGCTAAAACTTTTTGATTGATATGCGTCATACGGTAGCTATTAGGAATATCTAATCGTTCTCTAAAATCCTCAATTTGAATTTTGAAATATCCTGTGTGTTTATATTGTTTTAATAACCTAAACATATTTTTAGAGTATGTTGATTTAAGGTGTGTCATTTCTTTTAATTCAAACTTAGTAAAGTCAGCTGTTATTTCATTTAAAACGTGCTTTAATTTTGGATTAATACTAACAATTAGTTCTTGTTCATTAGCATCAACTTCATATCCTGTAAACAATACAAATTTTTTGAATGATAAACCACTTCGTTCAGTATAAGTTAAAGTTAACATCTTATCGTATACATGTTCTAAGTCTTTAACAAAACGTTTTAAAGAACGATGATAATAATTACTTAAGTGACGTAACTCCTCAAAAGGGATAGCTAATTCTTTTATATCTTGTTCTTTTAATTTATTACAAAGACTAAAAAATATATCGATTTCTGTGCTGGTAAACTTACGTAAAGGAACTAAATTCATTTCATTTTGATAGACAACAGTTTCTCCAGACATGTTTATAAAGCCTCCTAAACAATAAATAAACAATAGGACACTATAAAAAATAATAGATGCCTTAATAGTATTTGAATATTTTAATTTAAAGTTATAATAACATTGTTCCAACTACAAAGGAAACTTTTTAATTTAAAGTTGCCTTTGTAGTTACAAAAAGTTGC
>NZ_KV796468.1:0-29485 GCF_001809205.1 Staphylococcus sp. HMSC069E10
TCTAGATACTTTATGTCCCGGACTCTTTTTTGTTTGAAAACTTGGCAACTAAATCATAAAAATTAGAGCGATTTTGAGAAACCGGGCAACTATTGGGCAACTAAAGTTAAAAAACATTCTTTATATACTTCTCGAAATTTTCTAGTTTAATCATAGATTGTTTAGCTTTTTTTGTTTTTTCATGTTCATCTACCACTAAATATTTTTTCATAATATATAGCTCCTATTTTTATTAAATATATCAATAAAACCTATATGAATTATAAAAATATTATGTAAACATAAAAATATAGACCCGAAGTATGTCACCTTAAGGTCTATATTAAATAAGTTTATAATTAAATTAATTCTAAAAGTTTGTCAACATTTTCCTCAGTTGTGGCCCAACTTGTTGCGAATCTAACAACGCGATGTGTATCATCGTATTTTTCCCAAATTGTAAATTTCACTTTACTCTGAAGATCTTTAATCTTATCATCATTTAATACGAAAAACTGTTGATTAGTAGGAGAATCAAAATACACTTTATATCCTTTATTGATAAATCCTTGCTTCATTTTATTCGCCATATTAATAGCATGTCGACTAATATCAAAATACAAGTTATTAGTAAATAATTCTAAAAATTGAATACCAACTAAACGCCCCTTAGCTAGTAGGGCACCATGCTGTTTAATACGTGTAGTGAAGTGTTTAGGTTCATTATTGTTTGTAAATACAATCGCTTCACCACATAGTGCACCAATCTTTGTACCACCAATATAAAAAATATCACAGTAATTAGCAATATCTTCAATTGTGACATCTGTTTCATTACTCATCAAACCATAACCTAATCGGGCGCCATCCATAAATAATGGAATATGATGTTCCTTACAGACTTCTGATAAATTCCTAAGTTCTTCTTTACTATAAAGCGTTCCATATTCAGTAGGATGAGAAATATACACCATACCAGGAAATACCATATGTTCACGTTTGAAATCATTATAAAAAGTTTCAAGATAGGTATTTACTTCTTTAGGTGAAATCTTACCTTCATGAGATGGTACTGCTAATACTTTATGACCACTAAATTCTATAGCGCCCCCTTCATGTACTGCCACATGACCTGTATCTGCTGAAATAACCCCTTCATATGGCTCTAATACAGTATTAATAACAACTTGATTTGTTTGTGTACCACCAATTAAAAAGCGAACAGTGGCTTCAGGACATTGAATCGTTTTTCGAATTTGATCAGCGGCTTGTTTTGAAAATTGGTCATCCCCATAACCCGAAGCTTGAATATAATTTGTATCAATAAAACGTTGTAAAACTTTTGGATGTGCACCTTCTAGGTAGTCATTTTCAAAAGATATCATCGAATTCCTCCCTAACTTCCTTATGCTTATTCTAAACTGATTATTCTGAAAATTTGAATAGAATGTATTTAGTATACACTACCTTTTTAGTAATGTGAATTTAAGAGAATAAAAATAAATATGTAAACGCTTTTAAAAGACGTCCTATTATCATTGCAATTTAGTTGATAAACACATGTAAAAAGACTATGATTTAAACAAATATATGAAATGGAGTGTTATAAATGAGTAAAGTAAAATTTAAAAGAATTCAAGAACAAACAATTGTAGAATTGGAAAATGAAATTAATCAATATTTAGCAAGTGAAGAAGGTCGTCGCTATGAATTATTAAATGTTTCAATTGATAAAATTGAAGAACGCCAATTTCCTAACAATGAAGAAATATTAAGTGCCTTTTTAATATTAGCCGATAAATAAAAGTTGAATTTGAGAAGTAGGAGTTTAGAATTATGATAAGTCTTTTTGGCCCTAAAATTGGCACAATATTGAATATAATTTTAGTGCTTGGATTTTTAGGCAATTTAGTGTTGGCTTTTATTTTAATTTTTTTAGAGCGTAACAGACGTAGTGCATCTTCAACATGGGCCTGGATATTTGTATTATTTGTATTACCAGTGCTTGGATTTATTCTTTATCTATTTTTCGGTAGAACTGTTTCAAAAAGAAAAATGGAGAAAAATAATGGTAAAGAGCTAGATGTTTATAAAGATTTGATTGATGAACAAGCTCATAAAATTGATCATCACAACTATCATACAGAAAATAAGCAGCTACAAAATCATCAAGATATGGCAAGAATGCTATTAAAGAAACAAGATGCTTTTATTACTGAAGACAATAAAATTGATTTATTTATTGATGGTCATGAATTATATGACAAAGTACTCGAAGATATTTATAATGCGAAAGATTACATACATTTAGAGTACTTTGGATTTGAAATCGATGGTCTAGGAAAACGAATTATCGATGCCCTAGAAACAAAGTTAAAAGAAGGTTTAGAAGTTAAATTACTTTACGATGATGTGGGTTCAAAAAATTTAAAACGTCACAAATTTAAACATTTTGAATCATTAGGTGGAGAGGTAGGAGCATTTTTTGCATCTAAACTACCAATTATTAACTTTAGAATGAATAATCGTAACCATCGTAAGATTATTGTTATTGATGGTCAAATCGGGTATATTGGTGGATTTAATGTAGGTGACGATTATTTAGGTTTAGGTAAACTAGGATACTGGAGAGATACGCATTTAAGAGTACAAGGTGATGTTGTAAATGCACTTCAAATTAGGTTTATTCTTGATTGGAACTCTCAAGCACATCGTCCACAATTTGAATATGATGATAAGTATTTTCCTAAAAAGAAAGTACAGGATGGTCATTCAGCCATTCAAATTGGTTCAAGTGGACCTGCATATGAATTACACCAAATTGAGTTTGGATATACCAAAATGATTATGAGTGCGAAAAAATCTATTTATATTCAAACACCTTACTTTATACCAGATCGATCTTACATTAATGCATTGAAAATGGCAGCAAATACTGGTGTTGATGTTAACATAATGATTCCATGTAAACCGGATCATCCATTTGTCTACTGGTCTACATTTTCAAATGTTGCTGAATTGCTTGAATATGGAGTAAAAGTGTATACGTATCAAAATGGATTTATACATTCTAAAATGTTAATGATTG
This sequence comes from Staphylococcus sp. HMSC069E10, assembly GCF_001809205.1. Taxonomy (NCBI): domain Bacteria; kingdom Bacillati; phylum Bacillota; class Bacilli; order Caryophanales; family Staphylococcaceae; genus Staphylococcus; species Staphylococcus sp. HMSC069E10. Next base: position 3,068 of record NZ_KV796468.1, read on the forward strand.
ATGATGAAGTCAGTAGTGTAGGTTCATCTAATATGGACTACAGAAGCTTTGTATTGAACTTTGAAGTTAATGCATTCGTATATGATGAACAATTAGCTAAGAAGTTAAAAGAGGCGTATAAAGAAGATATAAAAAAATCTAAACAACTTACACTTGAGAAATATAAAAAACGACCATTATCAATTAAATTCAAAGAAGATATTGCCAAATTATTATCACCAATCTTGTAAAAATAATAAAACCGACAAAGCATTGTGCTTTGTCGGTTTTATTAATGTGACAAATGTCATTTGAAAATAGTGACATTTTTATCTGAAATTATAACTTGTTTGTTGATAAATTATTTATATTAACAAAAGGAAGTGATGAATTATGATTCAAATTCGACATTTATCCAAAAAATATAATGGAAAAACAGTATTGAAAAATATATCACTAAATATAGAAAAGGGTATGAGTACTGCATTAATAGGAAAAAATGGAGCCGGAAAATCAACTTTAATTAATATTTTAATTAATCATTTGAAAGCAGAAACGGGAGAAATTATAGATATAGATCATTTATTAAATTTAAATCATATTGGTGTATTATTTCAAAAAACGTCTTTTCCTAGATTAATAAAAGTAAAAGAATTATATAAATTATTTTGTCAACTATACAAGGATGCAATTTCGATAGATGAATTTAAAAAAATTACAAAATTGAATGATAGCCAATTGAATCTGTATGCAAATCACTTATCTGGTGGACAACAACGAATATTAGATTTTGGGTTATGTTTAATAGGAAAACCAAAGCTTCTCATTTTAGATGAACCTACTGCAGCTATGGATGTTGAAATGCGAGAACATTTCTGGACAATGATAGGGAAATTAAAAAAAGAAAATGTATCTATTTTTTATACTTCTCATTATATTGAAGAAGTAGAACGAATGGCAGATAAAGTTATATTTCTTGATCAAGGCATTATTAAGTTAAATGATTCACCTAGAAATATATTAACCAACCAACAATATTCAATAATTAAAGTACCAAATACAGTAGACAATAATTTACAGAATTTAACAAATTATTTTGATGTAAAAATTGAAGATACTATTTTAAAAATTAAAACATCTGATGTTAAGAAAGTAATATATTATTTGGAAAAATTAAATATAAATTTAAATGACATGACTATTGAAAAGCAAACATTGTTAGAAACAATTTTATTTGCTGATGTAAAAGGGGGAGGGACTAAAAATGAATAATATCGCTTTATTAAAAACAGAATTTAAAATTATTTTTCGAAAGAAACTAACAACATTCTTATCAATCATATTACCGGTAGGTTTTTATTTATTATTTACTTCTTTACTAGACTTACCAGAAGAGGCGAAACAGCAGTTCTATAAAGAATATATGTATAGTATGACAGTATTTAGCTTGATGAGTTTTTGTTTAATGCAATTTCCTATAGAGATTATTGAAGAAAGAAACATAGGTTGGTTTAAACGATTAATGGTAACGCCTTTATCTAGTAAAACCTATTTTACTACTAAAATGATAAAAACAATATTGTTATTTTTATTGGCTATTATTTTGATTTTTACTGTTGCTCATCTATATAAACACGTAAATATGAGTATACAACAATGGTTGTTTTCAGGTGTTTCATTATGGGTAGGTGCAAGTTTATTTTTAACCTTAGGATTAGTAATCGCTCAATTTAATGAGACTCAAAAGGCAAATAGTATAGCAAACATAATTAATATGTTGTTAGCGATATTAGGAGGATTATGGTTTCCAGTTCAAACATTCCCAATTTGGTTACAAAAAATTTCGAAAATTACTCCAACATATCATTTGAAAAATTTTGCATTAGAGTTAGCTAAAAATCAAGGTTTAAATATTACTTCATTATTTATTTTAATTGTATATAGTATACTATTTTTAATTATTACAGTGTGGATCAATCACAGAAAAGAAGTGAGTTAGATGAAAAAAAGAAAATGGAACGTTAGATTAGGAGAGCTATCAACACTTATATATTTGTTATTTCCAATTATAAGTATCTTTAATGAAAAACGAGGTTCTCAAACTGTATATTTAATTGTTTTAGCTATTTTTATTGTGTCATATCTTATGTTAGTAATATATTATTATCGATTTAACAATAACGTAATATATAGCCTATTAGTGGTTCATTATGTAGGAATTATATATTTTGTTTATGCAATTAATCCAATGAATAGCTTATTCTTTTTCTTTAGCGCATTTGCATTACCTTTTATGTTTGAAGTAACAATTAAGTCAAAAGAATTTATCACATTTATAATTGCAATATTTTTATGTCTTATAATTACAAGTATTTATCAAATACAATATATAACTGTATTAGTTATCTTTTATTTAGTTATTTTAATTATTACTTTAGGAAATTTTAAAACTAAAAAAGATGAAGCATTAAAAAAAGAAATAGAAGAGAAAAATAAGTATATTAATACATTAATTGCAGAACAAGAACGTCAACGTATAGGGCAAGATTTACATGATACACTAGGTCATGTATTTGTAAGTCTTAGTTTAAAATCAGAATTGGCATATAAGTTGATTGATAAAGATCAAGAAAAAGCTAAAAATGAAATATTGGCGATTAATCAGATATCTAAAGATACCTTAATTAAGGTAAGAAATATTATTGAAAATTTAAAATCTCAAAGTTTTGAAGAGGAAGTTCAATCCATAAAAAATGTTTTAAAAGATGCAAACATTCAATTTGAATTAAAAAATATAAGAAAGGTAAATGTTTTAACTCCAACAAAGCAATCGATAATATCAATGATTTTGAGAGAAGCAATCAATAATGTCATTAAACATGCAAAGGCTAGTAAGATTTATTGTGAAATGATACAAGAAGATAATAATCTATACCTAATTATTCAAGATAATGGAAAAGGTTGTAACACCACTGAAGACTTTAAATTAAAAAGTATAGAAAATAGAGTTCAACTTCTTAAAGGAAAATTAGAAATTAAATCTAAAAATGGTATGCATATACGTATTATGATACCAAGAGAGGATATTAAATGATTAGCATTATAATAGCTGAAGATCAATATATGTTGAGAAAAGCGATGGTTCAACTGATTGAATTTAACGAGCAAATGAAAGTAGTTAATGATTGTAATAATGGGGGTGACGCATTTGAGTTTATTGAAAAATATCATCCAGATATTGCAATTTTAGATATCGAAATGCCAGGGCTAACAGGTTTAGAAGTATTATCTAAAATAAGAGAATTTAAAATTGATACTAAAGTAATAATTGTAACTACATTTAAAAGACCAGGTTATTTTGAAAAAGCTGTGGCAAATGAAGTAGATGCTTATGTATTAAAAGAACGTTCCGTAGAAGATTTAATACAAACTATTAAACATGTCATGAATGGTGAAAAGGAATATAGTACTTCATTAATGACTACTTTATTCAAAGAATCTAATCCCTTAACACATAAAGAACAAGTGGTATTACGTGAAATTGGAGATAATTTAAGTAGTAAAGACATTGCAGAAAAACTTTATCTTTCAGATGGGACAGTGAGAAATTATACGTCTAATATAATTGATAAATTAAATGCAGAGAATCGATTTAATGCTTGGAAGAAAGCAAAGGAAAAAGGCTGGATATAAAAAGTAAGAAAAATATTTAAAGAATGTATAAAAAAGACTGAATTGAATGATATTTAATGTTTTCAATTCAATCTTTTATTGAGAGTGACATTGTATGATACTCCCTTATTTACCTTTTCGTTTACGTATAATACTTTGAATAATATAAACAATAAATCCAACTAAAATGCCTAACAATACTGCTATAACAACCGAAACAATAATAGGCAGTTTATAAACGATTTGTAAAATAACGCCAACGATAATAGCAATTACGACAGCAATCATCGTGACTAAATTTTCATTACGTTCGCTCATGTATTTCACTCCTAACATGTATAATTATATCATGTTGAATATCAATTAATCATTTTTTGAAAATAAATTCAATATAGGTAGACTTTTTAGGTCGAAAGTATTGATTGATTATTAAATACATATTATATATTATATTTGAGTATTAAAAATATAATATAGGAGGCACCTATGAATTCAAAGAAAAATTTAACAATAATTGTTCTTGCTATCATTGTTATTGGCGTATTAGCATTTCAATTTTTAAATCATACAGGGCCATTTAAAGACGATAGTCAACATTCTTCATCTAATTCAACACAGACAGAACTTAAAGGAAAAGAAAAAGTCCACGTTAATCGGGTTGTAGATGGAGACACATTTGTGGCTAAGAAATCAAATGGTGAGCAAATTAAGGTACGTTTAATTGGTGTTGATACACCAGAAACGGTTAAACCTAACACACCAGTTCAACCTTATGGAAAAGAAGCTTCTAATTACAGCAAACAACATTTAAATAATAAAGATGTGTATTTAGAATATGATAAGGAAAAAGAATACCGTTATGGTCGTACATTAGCCTATGTATGGTTAGATGAAAAAACAATGTATAACGAAGAATTAGTTAAAAAAGGATTAGCTCGTGAAAAATACTTCTCACCTAATGGTAAATATAGAAGTACATTTGAAAAAGATGAACAGCAAGCTAAAAAAGATAAAGTGAATCTTTGGAGTTAAAAAATGAGTATGGGAGAACATTCTTGACGAATGTTCTCCCATACTCATTTTTTAGTTATGAAAGTTTTCAACAATAGTATTAACTTGAGTTTCAGATAGAGGGTGTTTAGATAATTCAATAGCATTATTAATAACAGATTCTAAAGAAGATTTAGTGGATACTGTATCAATATATTTTTCTCTTTCTTCAGCACCTTCAATTATATTAACACTACCATCACTAAAATAAATGACACCAATACTTTGAACTTTATGATTAAAATATTTTTCAATGCCATCTTTTAAGATTTTTGCGTTAATAGCGGCTTGTTCATAAGGGTCATGTTGATAAAACTCATAGATAACTCGATTGTTTTGAATTTTTTCAATAAAAGTATATATTTCATTACGATTTGAATCAAATTGACTATGATATTGTTTACTAATATAATGCCCTACAATTTGTTCTACACTTTGATTATCACCCTCTAAGTGATCAGAAGTAGGTAAATCAAAATGATAAAATGTTTTTTGTTTCCAACTTTTAACGTCAATATTAATAAGACCTACGTCAGACACAACTATATAGTCAAATGTTCTTGCATACTCAAACAGTGGATGTTTAGTAGCTAAATTACTAGTCGTAATAATATTATAATATTTTAATTTTCCTAAAGCTTTAAAACGGTCTAAGATATCTTGTAATTCACGTTTAGCATTACGTTTGGAATGAGGACTAATCTCGTTATTAGAACTTAATATTTTATTTTTAAGTTCTAAATTTTCTTTACTGAGTAAAGAATTTTTAGAGACCATTTGATTTTTAGCGTAAACTTCAGTATCTATTCTATCTTGCATGTATCTTTGATTGAGTACAAATGCAAGTATAAGAATAACAATAATAATAATTAGAATAATCGTATGTGTCATATGCTCACCTCCTATTTAATATTTGTAAATTAGAAGATTAATGATTAAATTAATTTTCTATAGAAATCAATAATTAATTATAAACAAAATATATTTATTGTTCAATAAACAAAAAATGATAATTTAAGTTGAAAAAGAACATAATAACAGGATATAATTTATTCATTATTATAAATATAAAATTGTGTAAAATTATATCTCACACCCTAAAGAAGAGTTAGAAGATTTACAAATTTTTCACAAATTAAAAATTGAAAACATTAAATTGTGTCTGTATAATTAACTTATGAAAGCGTTTCCTTTAAGGAGGACAGTTGTATGTCTCATCACCAAAATCATGTAGAAGAACTAGTTGGAATATTAAAAAATCAATGCCGTACAGCATTCAAATTTCACGGTGAAGTTGCTATTCAACTATTTTTAAATGAACTTTTTGAATTACCTTCGAAAGTCGATATTTGTGTAGAAAGAAAACGAATAGTAGAGGTTTTAAAAGTTATTCCTTCAAGTTATACATTTAAATATTATGATACGTCCAATCATAACATGGATAAAGATAATTTAGATATTCCATCTATTTCTCATATAAACGTTGTTAATAATGATAAAGTTATTTTAAGTATTTTTATTTATGATGTTATAAATGAGGAATGGATATTTAGACTAAACAGTAATATCCGATTACCTAAAAATAGTATTTATTTTCATTCATTAACCTGGGATGTCGATTATATCAAACCTGAAATCGTATTAATGTATGATTTACTAGATTATCAACAAAACAATTCAGAAGCCAATTATAAGTCAGTTTTAGATGCTCTAAGCTATTATCAATTTGTGATTTTAAAAATGGTAGTGGGAGAGCATAAAATTAAAAAAGCACTTACACAAAAAGTTTAATATAAAAAATCTGAGACAAAATAGATGTCTCAGATTTTTTTATGTAATTGTTATTTAGGACATAAATTTTTTAAGCATACACCATGATAGCAATACTCATAAGTTGATAACACAGCTTTATCTGCATTTTCTCTTGAAATACCAAACATCATAGAAATTTCAGAAGCACCCTGATTAATCATTTTTAGGTTGATATTTGATTCTGCTAGAGCATGTGTGATTTTGTTAGCAGTTCCGACAGATTGAGTCATTCCTTCACCGACAATCATTAAGATGGCAAGGTCATGGTCAATGCTTAATTCATCAATATCACATTTTTTTCTAATCGCACTTAATACTTCATTCTCTTTATTTTTAATTTGATTAGAACGCATTATAATACTAATATTATCAATACCTGATGGCATATGATCGAAAGAGATATGATAGTTTTCTAATATTTCTAAAATTCTTCTTGTAAAACCTATTTGTCTATTCATTAAGTATTTCTTAATATTTATAACTGTGAAATCTTTATCGCAACTAATGCCAATAATTTGATTTTTATCTGTGACTTCACGATCATGGCGAATAAAGGTTCCTTTGTCCTCTGGATGATTTGTGTTTTTTATGACTACGGGTATTCTATGTTTATATAAAGGCTGTAATGCTTCATCGTGAAATACACTAAAGCCGGCATATGATAACTCACGCATTTCTCTATATGTAATTTCTTCAATAAGTTCAGGATTTTCAATTACATTTGGATTTGCCTTAAAAATACCAGAGACATCTGTAAAATTCTCATATAATGATGCTTTAATCCCACGCGCTATGATTGCACCTGTGATATCCGAACCGCCTCTCGGAAATGTAACAACATAGTTATGTTTAGAAACACCAAAGAAACCTGGGATAATAATTTTTCCTTCAATTTCTCTTAATTTATAAATTTTATCATAAGCGTCTTCTAAAATTTGTGCTTGTTGTGGTAAGTCAGTTACTAAGATACCAGCATCTTTTGGTGAGAGATATGTTGTTTTAATGCCTTGTGAATCGTTGTATTTAGCGATAAGTTGAGCATTAAAATTCTCACCACATGATAACAATGCATCGTATAAACGATCATGCTTATCGTTTAATTGTTTAATGATTGTTTCAAGTGTTTCATCTATTGTTTCTAAGAGTGTAGACTCCATATGTAATTCTTCTAAAATATCTGCATAACGTTGAATAATCTCTCTTTTTTTATCTTGATAATCCAATTGATTGATTACTTTTTCATATAAACGAATAAGTAAGTCAGTCGTTTTAACATCATTCTTATGTCTTTTACCAGGTGCAGATACAATAATAATTTTTCTGTCTGGGTCATCATTGACAATATTTAGGACTTTTTTAATTTGTGTTGCATTTGAAACTGAACTTCCACCAAACTTAGCAACTTTCATAAAATTTACCAACCTTTCTAAAAAATCAGAAAATTCTATTTAATTTCCTGATACTACATGATAATATATATCTACATATTCACTTTTTCTTTTAAAAGTCCTATTCAATTAATTTGATTTAATAGTATAATAAATTTAAGTGTTTTTCAATAAAACAATTGTACTTCTCAATAATACAAATGGGAGGAAGATAAAAATTATGAAGGAATTAAACGTCGCGTTACTAGGGTTAGGAACAGTAGGCTCAGGTGTAGTAAAAATTATTGAAGAAAATCGACAACAAATTAAAGATACTCTAAATAAAGATATTGTTATTAAACATATTTTAGTAAGAGATACCACTAAAAAAAGACCTATTAATATTAGTCAATATCATTTAACAGAAGACATTAATGAAATTTTAAACGATGATGATATTGATATCGTTATAGAAGTAATGGGAGGAATTGAACCAACTGTTGATTGGTTAAGAGAATCTTTAAAAAGAAAAAAACATGTCATTACAGCAAACAAAGATCTACTTGCTGTGCATTTAGAATTACTAGAGAATCTAGCAGAACAACAAGGCGTAGCCTTAAAATTTGAAGCAAGTGTTGCAGGTGGTATTCCCATTGTTAACGCGATTAATAATGGGTTAAATGCTAATAATATCTCTAAATTTATGGGAATTTTAAATGGTACGTCAAATTTTATTCTTTCAAAAATGACGAGAGAACAAACTTCATTTGAAGATGCACTTGCTGAAGCACAAAGATTAGGATTTGCTGAAGCAGATCCTACTGATGATGTAGAAGGTATTGATGCAGCTAGAAAAGTAGTGATTACGTCTTATTTATCATTTAACCAAGTAATTAAGTTAAATGATGTGAAAGTAAAAGGTATCAGTAAAACAACATTATCTGATATTAATGTAGCTGACAAATTAGGTTATAAGATTAAATTGATTGGTAAAAGTACATATCATCATAGAGAAGTTAATGCATCCGTTGAACCAACCTTAATACATAAATCACATCAGCTTGCAGCAGTAGAAAATGAATACAATGCAATTTACGTTATTGGAGATGCTGTAGGGGATACAATGTTTTATGGTAAAGGAGCAGGTAGCTTAGCTACTGGTAGTGCAGTAGTGAGTGATTTATTAAATGTAGCACTCTTCTTTGAATCAAATTTACATACACTTCCACCTCATTTCGAATTAAAAACAAATAAAACTCGAGAATTAATGGATAATGGTGACGCAATTGCTATTGGAGAAAAATTAAATTACTATGTTGTCATTCATAGTGATGAATCAATTGATAAACTTAAAGATCAACTTAAATCAGATTTACCATTCCACAAATCACTTCAAATAGAACAACGTGATTCTAGTTCTTATGGAGTTGTGGTTATCGGATTAGACCAATCACCTGAATCACTACTTAGTAAAGCAAATTACAACATTGAAAAAATTTATCCAGTTGAAGGAGTTTAATAATTATGAAAAGATGGCAAGGTTTAGTAGAAGAATTTAAAGATTATTTACCGGTGAATGAAGATACACCTAAACTTACTTTAAATGAAGGACATACACCACTGATTCACTGTGCTAATATATCAGAAATGCTAGATATTGATTTATATGTTAAATATGAGGGTGCTAATCCAACTGGTTCTTTTAAAGATAGAGGAATGGTAATGGCTGTAACAAAAGCGAAAGAACAAGGTAAAAAAGTGGTGATTTGTGCTTCAACAGGAAACACTTCTGCCTCAGCAGCAGCTTATGCTGCACGTGCAGGTTTAAAAGCAATTGTAGTGATTCCCGAAGGAAAGATTGCTTTAGGTAAACTTTCGCAAGCGGTCATGTATGGTGCAGAAATTGTCTCAATTGAAGGTAACTTCGATGAAGCATTAGAAATCGTTAAAGAGATTGCACAAAATGATGATGATATTGAATTAGTAAATTCTGTTAATCCATTTAGAATAGAAGGACAAAAAACAGGTGCATTTGAAATTGTCGAACAATTAGAAGAAGCTCCAGATGTTCTAGCAATCCCAGTAGGAAACGCAGGAAACATTACTGCTTATTGGAAAGGCTTTAAAGAGTATCATGAGAAAAAAGGAAGTCAACTTCCTCAATTATTTGGTTTCCAAGCAGAAGGAGCCTCACCAATTGTTCAAAATAAAGTCATTAAAAATCCTGAAACAATCGCTACAGCAATCCGTATCGGTAATCCAGCAAGTTGGAAAAAAGCAACTGTTGCGTTAGAAGAATCAAATGGCCTCATTGATAGTGTGACTGATGATGAAATTTTAGAAGCATATCAATTAATGACATCTAAAGAAGGTGTATTTAGTGAACCAGCAAGTAATGCTTCAATTGCTGGTTTAATCAAATTACAACGTGCTGGAAAATTGCCGAAAGGTAAAAAAGTAGTAGCAATATTAACTGGTAATGGACTAAAAGATCCAGACACTGCTATCTCAATTTTAGATAATCCAATTCAACCGCTTCCAAACAATAAAGAAAGTATTATCAATTATATTAAAGGAACACTTTAATATGAAGCCATCACTTCACCTGAAAATACCTGCATCAACTGCTAACTTAGGAGTAGGATTTGATTCTATTGGTATGGCAATTAATAAATATTTATACCTATATGTTGAGGAAGCGGAAGGCAGTAACTGGGAATTTAAATATTTAAATGAAGAGTTAGACTCATTACCGAAAGATAAAAGTAATTATGTCTATAAAGTTGCACAACAAGTAGCTGAAAAATATAATGTAACTTTACCTAATTTAAAAGTGTCGATGAGAAGTGAAATTCCATTAGCAAGAGGGTTAGGATCATCTGCATCCGCTTTAGTTGGAGCATTATATATCGCTAACTACTTCGGTAATATTCAATTATCTAAGTATGAATTACTACAACTAGCTACTGAAATAGAAGGGCACCCTGATAATGTAGCACCTACAATTTATGGTGGATTACTCGCAGGATATTATAATCCTGAAACCAAAGAGACAAATGTGGCACATATTGATATACCTGATGTAGATGTAATTCTTACTATCCCAACATATGAACTCAAAACAGAAGACTCACGTAGGGTACTTCCAGATAATTATTCTCATGAGAAGGCAGTTCAAAATAGTGCGATTAGCAATACAATGATTTGTGCATTAATTCAACATAATTATGACCTTGCCGGAAAAATGATGACACAAGATGGTTTTCATGAACCTTATCGTCAACACTTGATTCCTGAATTTGAAAAAGTAAAAGTACTATCCCAAAAATATGATGCTTATGCTACAGTGATTAGTGGAGCAGGTCCAACGATATTGACATTGAGTCGTAAAGAAAAAAGTGGAGAACTTGTTAGAACATTAAAATCAGAAATAACAACTTGCGATTCTGAACATGCAACAATTAATAATGTAGGTGTTATTGAAGAAGTTGTGTATCCTTCATAAAATTATTGTAAAATAGATAAGAGCAAAAATGAAAGGAGAGCAACTAAGAAATGAGTAACTATAAAATGATTGTTATGGATATGGATGACACTTTAATGACAAGTGATAATGTAGTTAGTCCTGAAACCAAAGACTATTTAATTCAACTACAAGAAGAAGGATATAAAATTGTTTTAGCTTCTGGAAGACCAACTGAAGGAATGATTACAGTAGCTAAAGAATTAAAGTTAGATCATTATCAAAGCTATATCATTAGTTATAATGGCGGTAAAACAATTAACGCTAAAACAGAAGAAATTGAAGTAAGTAAAAGTGTAACTAAAGATCATTTTGATAAAATTACAGACTATTGTCGTAAAAAAGGCTTTTTAACATTAACGTATCAAGACGGACAAATTATCTTTGATACAGAACATGAATATCGTAAAATTGAATCAGAATTAACTGGTCTACCTATGAAACAAGTGGATGATATTAAAGCATATATTCAGTCTGATGTACCTAAAACAATGGGCGTTGATTATGAAGAAAATATTTCAAAAGCACGTAACGAATTAAATGGAACATTTAATTCTGATATTGATGTGACGACGAGCAAACCTTTCTTCCTGGAATTCATGGCTAAAGATGTTTCTAAAGGTAATGCAATTAAAGCTTTATGCGAAAAGTTAAATATTTCATTATCAGAAGTGATTTGTTTTGGAGATAGCCTCAATGACCAATCAATGTTTAAAGTTGTAGGATATGCTGTAGCAATGGGAAATGCGAGTGAAGAATTAAAAAAAATTGCAGATAAAGTTACATTAGATAATGATTCTAATGGTATACCAGTAGCGCTTAAAGAATTGCTATAAAACATTTATATAAATTAAAAAGGAAGCGGAATGAATTCGTATTGAATCATGTTTCGCTTCCTCTTTTTTATTATCATAACTAATTATTTAGCAGTATGTGTCCAGTCATGTTTACCTTTATTTCTTTTTACATGAGCATATACTTGATCAGCTGCATAATCTAAATTTGTATATACTGTTATTGTATATGCAGATTGGTTAACGTGAAATGGCTCATCTCGAAATACATCTTTTAAGTGTGTAAATAAGTTTTCCATTTGATCATGAGTTAGACTAGGATACTCACGCAATGTACGTTTCAGTAATTGTCCATTTCTTTCTTCTAAAGATTGTACGACAATAACAAAACGTTCATCACTCTTTATTACGTCATCAAATAAATTTGTTTGACCTACCATACTCAATCACCTCTAAGTCGTTATCGTTATACTCATTATACAAAATAAACGACTATTAGAAAATATACATATTGTGTTTAGGAATAAAAACGGGAGTAGAATTGTATTTAATTCTACTCCTAAATAAACGATGATATTAATCATGATAATGATGGGTTGTAAGATCCATGTGATCTAATTTTACAAATTTAGTTTTACGAATCAATTTATGCACGATAAAGATAATTGCTAAGACAATTAAAGGCATGATATTAACAAAAAAATCGCCTATATTACCATTAAATAGATCACCGATAGAATTACCAAGGTATAAGAAAATTAATGTAGCAAACACAATGATAGGGCCTAGAGGGAAAAGTGGTGATTTGTAAGGCAATAATGTGTTAATATCTTTGCCTTGACGTTTAATCCCTCTACGTAAACGTATTTGAGCCCATGCACTTATTGCCCATACAATAATTACTAAAGAGCCAATGATATTTAACAAGCTAAATACTGCATTAGCATAGAAATTAGCTAGAATAATAATTGCTACTACTAAAATGTAAGTAGTGACTATTGAACGCATCGGTAATTTCGTTTTATTATTTAATTTACTTAAAAACTTTGGTGCTTGCTTTTCATCACTCAAAGAGAAAAGCATTCTACTTGTTGTATACATTCCAGAATTCGCTGCAGATAGTAACGATGTAAGAATGACAGCATTAATAATTGATGCTGCAAATGCTATACCGATTCGATCGAAAACTATAGTAAATGGACTTTGAGATACCGATTGATTTTTATTTAATAATAAAGGATCAGTATAAGGAATAATAGCTGCAATGACGACAATAGATAAAACATAAAACAATAAAATTCTCCAAAATACTTGCTTAACAGCTCTTGGCATAGTTTTTTCAGGATTATCAGATTCACCTGCAGTGACAGCTACAACTTCCGTACCACCCACAGAAAATCCTGCTACAAGTAATACTGCTAAGAAACCAGATAAACCACCTACAAAAGGTGCTTCACCTTTGATATAATTCTCGAATCCATATGTATGTCCACCAAGAATACCAAAAATCATTAATATACCAACAACAATAAATACAATAATTGTGATTACTTTAATTAATGATAACCAAAACTCTGTTTCGCCAAATGCTTTAACAGTAAAGATATTTAATAGGAATATAATCGTTATAAAAATTAAACTCCATACCAGAGGACTGAAAATTTTAAATACATCCCAATAAAATAAAACATTAGAAGCTACCATTACATCAACGCTTGATACTAAAGACCATAGAATGTAATACAACCATCCCATTGTAAAACCGATAGACGGATCAATGAAACGGGTAGCATATGAACTAAACGAACCAGATACAGGATAAAATGTAGCAAGTTCTCCAATAGACGACATTAAAAAATAAAGCATGATTCCTATCAATAAATAAGCTAAGATAGCTCCTCCAGGTCCTGCCTGAGAAACGACACTACCTGTAGCAACAAAAAGTCCAGTACCTATTGCGCCTCCGATAGCAATCATAGATATGTGTCTTGACTTAAGACCGCGTTTCATATTGTTATCTTCCATATAATATCTCCTAAATTAAAATTTAAAATATACAAATCATTTTAATCGTTTTAGGTCAAGTATTCAATAACTTTTGAATAATTTGTTTTAAAAATTTTAAATTTTCTGATTTTTTAAAACGATTAGTTTTTGGTACGTAGAAGGAAACTGATTAAATTAAAAGAAACTTATTGCGTAAAAATAAAGGATATGATAGAATTTTAAATCGTAAGAATTCCTAATTATATATAACAAGAAAGGATGTTATTGATGCGCGTTAATGTAACTTTAGCTTGCACTGAATGTGGCGATCGTAATTATATTACAACAAAAAATAAACGTAATAACCCTGAGCGTATTGAAATGAAAAAATATTGCCCAAGATTAAATAAATACACGCTACACCGTGAAACTAAATAATTCCTTATCTTTTAAATACGACAAAAAGATAAACTATTATAGACTCATACATGTTTAAGATGAATAACATGTGTGAGTCTTTTAATTTTAAAATAATTGTCTTTGTAATTTTTTAAAAGTATGTTAAGATATAAAACGTAATTATTACGATTTGTAAAAAGGAGATATTATATGGCTAAAAAATCTAAAATAGCTAAAGAATTAAAAAGAGAAAAATTAGTAAATCAATATTATGAATTACGTAAAGAACTGAAAGAAACAGGAGATTATAAAGCATTAAAAAAATTGCCAAGAGATTCATCTCCAACTCGTTTAACAAGAAGATGCAAAGTTACAGGACGCCCAAGAGGTGTAATGAGAAAATTTGAAATGTCTAGAATTGCATTTCGAGAACATGCTCATAAAGGTCAAATTCCTGGTGTGAAAAAATCTAGTTGGTAACTGAAACTAATACTTTAGTCCATTTACATTGTATTTAAAAAATTGTAAAGTATATAAGGATATAAATAATAAGAGCGAGGAAAAGGTGATTTCTCGCTCTAGATTACGTTATAAATGATTTTTTAAAGCGTCAGATATTTTATTTATGTCTACAGTGTCTTTTTAATTTTTAATGTATAGGGGAAATTTAAAGTATGAAAATTTTTGATTATGAAGATATTCAATTAATTCCAAATAAATGTATTGTTAATAGTAGATCTGAATGTGATACAACTGTACAATTTGGACCTAAAACTTTTAAGTTGCCAGTGGTTCCTGCTAATATGCAAACAGTTATGAATGAATCTTTAGCTGAATGGTTTGCAGAAAATGATTATTTTTATATTATGCATCGTTTTGATGAAGCAGGTCGCATACCTTTTATAAAAAAAATGCAAAATAAAGGACTTTTCGCTTCTATTTCAGTGGGTGTAAAGGAAACTGAATTTGAATTTATAGAAAAATTAAAAACTGAGCATTTAATACCTGAATATATTACAATTGATATCGCCCATGGTCATGCTAATTCGGTTATTAATATGATTAAACATATTAAAAAACATATTCCTCAATCATTTGTTATTGCTGGTAATGTAGGAACGCCTGAGGGAGTAAGAGAATTAGAAAATGCTGGTGCAGATGCTACTAAAGTTGGTATAGGACCAGGACGAGTGTGTATTACTAAAATTAAAACTGGATTTGGTACAGGAGGATGGCAATTAGCTGCATTAAACATTTGTAGTAAAGCTGCACGTAAACCAATTATTGCTGATGGAGGTATTAGAACACATGGTGATATCGCGAAATCTATTCGTTTTGGAGCCACTATGGTTATGATTGGTTCATTATTTGCAGCGCATGAAGAATCTCCTGGCAAAACAGTTGAGTTAGATGGTAAACGTTATAAAGAATATTTTGGTAGTGCTTCCGAATTCCAAAAAGGAGAACATAAGAATGTTGAAGGGAAGAAAATGTTTGTGGAACATAAAGGTTCATTAAAAGATACCTTAGTTGAAATGCAACAAGATCTTCAAAGTTCAATTTCCTATGCTGGCGGCAAAGATTTAAAATCACTAACTACTGTTGACTATGTTATTGTAAGAAACTCAATTTTTAATGGTGATAGAGATTAATATATATTTAGTAGGTGAATGTTATTAAAAAATTCCTTTTATTTACTGCAATATTTCTGTTATTTATCATTATAAAACCCATCGAAGAAAACCAGTTTTTTATTCATTTGCAAAATAATGTAAGAGATAAAGTAGAAGTTTTATTAAATGAAGATACAAGCTATAAAAATAATGTGCTTAAAGTTCCAAAAAAACAAGAATTCGCAGTTAATAATATTCAATTAAATATGTCACAAAAGGAAGTAGAAAATAAGATAGGGCGACCAAAAAGAGTGACTTCAAATGAATATGGTACAAAATGGTACACTTATTATAATGATGATTATCAAAATTTTTTAATGGTAAGTTATATTAATAATAAAGTTAATGCTTTATTTAGTAATCAAAACATTATAACTTCTAAATCTAAAATTAAATATAATACCCCTAAAAAAGTGGTTGAACAACGTCTTGGTAAGCCAGTAGATAAAATTGCAAAAGGACGTAATCGTTTTGTTGTAAAAAATGATGAATATGATGTTTTTTATAAAGATCACATTTATACAACTGCATTTTACGATAAACATAATAAAAATAACTTAACAGGGTTGTTGCAAGTGAGTGAATCGATGGAAAACCGATTACAAAAGCAATATGGTGCACCTTCTACAACGCTAGAAAAAAGCTTTGAATATCAAAACTTTGATTTAGTTAATGCAGAAAGAAAACAACACGGATTAAATACATTGGATTACTCTAAAAAAATATCTAATACTGCAAGAAAACATAGTGAAGATATGGTTAAAAATAATTATTTTGAGCATACTGATTTAAATGGTCATTCACCTTTCGATAGAATGAAACGTGATGGTATACAATTTAATGCTGCTGCTGAAAATTTAGCTTATGGTCAACAAAGTAGTATTTATGCTCACGAAGGACTTATGAATTCTCTAGGACATCGGGAAAATATTTTAAATACACACGTTAATACATTAGGTGTAGGTGTAGATTTTAATAATAAGCGACAACCATTTTGGACAGAAAACTATGCTGGATAATGTTTGATTTATAATATATAGGGGTATGTTCTTTTTGCAAGGAAGTTGATATTATGCCTACAAAGAAAAATAAGAAAAAAGATATACTTGATAAAGTTAAAGAGATTTTAAATAAAAAATAAAACTAGAAGTGCTTAGGCACTTCTAGTTTTTTGTATATTAAACATATATATAAGAGATTTTAACGTAACAAACAAGAGATAAACTACAATTCTCTATAAAGACCAATAACTTTACCGATAACTGTTACATTATCTAAGTAAATAGGACTCATAGCACTATTTTCTGGTTGTAAACGATATCGATTTTTTTCTTTAAAAAAACGTTTTACAGTAGCTTCATCATCTTCAGTCATTGCTACGATAATATCTCCATTTTCAGCAATAGTTTGGCTTCTTACAATTACTTTATCTCCGTCTAAAATACCCGCTTCAATCATACTTTCACCGATAACATTTAAAATAAACACATCACTATTGTGTGTGGATGTTAAATGTTCTGGTAATGGAAAGTATTCTTCTATATTCTCTACTGCTGTAATTGGAACTCCAGCTGTAACTTTACCGATAACAGGAACATAGATAGTTTCTTCTCTAGTCATATCATTATTTTGATCACTCACGATTTCAATTGCTCTAGGTTTAGTAGGATCTCTTCTAATATATCCTTTTTCTTCTAATCTAGATAAATGACCATGCACAGTTGAACTTGAAGCAAGACCAACAGCTTCACCAATCTCTCTTACACTTGGTGGATAACCTTTTATTTGAACAACATGTTTAATATAATCATAAATCTCACTTTGTCTTTTAGTTAACTCTCTCATATATAGGCACTCCCTAAGTTTATTTTAATATAGTATAGCATTTTTTGATTTTTTAAACAAACATTTGTTCGTAATACTATTGACTAGGAACACTCGTTCTGTTAAAGTATTTATACAAACAAATGTTCTAGGAGTGAAAATAAATGCTTAGTAATTATACTAGTAATATCATTAAAAATATAATTGTTCTAGTAGTATCTTGCATCGTTTTTCTGGTGTTTTTTACTAACTTATATCAGAACGCTCATACGGAACACATGTACGAAATTACCGATCATACGATCCCTAAAAAAGCGATTTTAAACGATGATTATAAGAACGATATACCCGATAATACAGAACAAACAGACTATAAAGTGTTCGCCTTAGTTAAATAAATATTTAAGAGATATAGATAAAAAGTTATTACTTCTAAGAAATGGGAATATGAAGTATTATATAAAAATACTTCATTTATTTTAGAAAGAGTTTATGATGCTTAGATTTTTTATCTATGTCTCTTTTTGTTATATTAATTAAGTATTTTATATGTATTAAAGAAAAGAATAGGAAGTGTGATGACATGTCAAATAATAATTTAAATATAGATAGAATTAATGAATTAGCAAAAAAGAAAAAAGAGCAAGGTTTAACAGAAGCTGAAGCAAAAGAGCAATCTAAGTTGCGTAAACAATATTTAGATTCTTTTAGAGAAGGATTTAAACAACAAATTGAAAGTACCAAAGTCATTGATCCAGAAGGTAACGATGTAACGCCGGAAAAACTTAAAAAAATTCAAGAAAGTAAAAAGAATGATCAATAGTTAATAACATTTTAATCATTAACATTATAATCTTATCATTTACTATATTTTTAAGTTATAATATAAAAAAGATGATTAATTCTAGAAGGGAAGTATGTAAGATGTTTAATGAAAAAGACCAATTAGCTATTGATACTATACGTGCATTAAGTATTGATGCAATTGAAGAAGCAAATTCTGGTCATCCTGGTCTGCCTATGGGAGCTGCACCAATGGCCTACACGCTTTGGACTCGCCACTTAAACTTTAATCCACAATCTAAAGACTACTTTAACAGAGATAGATTTATATTATCTGCAGGTCATGGTTCTGCTTTACTATATAGTTTATTACATGTCTCTGGAAGCTTAGAATTAGAAGAATTAAAGCAGTTCAGACAATGGGGTTCTAAAACACCTGGACATCCTGAGTTTCGTCATACAGATGGTGTTGAAGTTACAACAGGTCCATTAGGACAAGGATTTGCTATGTCTGTGGGAATGGCTTTAGCTGAAGCGCATTTAGGTGGTAAATTTAATAAAGATGATATTAACGTTGTAGATCATTATACTTACGTGTTGGCTTCAGATGGAGATTTAATGGAAGGTATTTCTCATGAAGCAGCTTCATTTGCTGGTCATAATCAATTAGATAAACTTATTGTATTATACGATTCAAATGATATTTCACTTGATGGTGAACTTAACAAATCTTTCTCAGAAGATGTAAAACAACGTTTTGAAAGTTATGGATGGAACCATATTTTAGTAAAAGATGGCAACAATTTAGAAGAAATTGATAATGCGATTACTAAAGCTAAACAGCAAAATGGTCCTACGTTAATTGAAGTTAAAACAATTATTGGTTACGGCGCGCCAAACGTTAGCGGTACAAATGGTGTTCACGGAGCGCCACTTGGTACTGATGAAAGAAAACTTACATTTGAAGCATATGGATTAGATCCAGAAAAACGTTTCAATGTTCCAGAAGAAGTATATGAAATCTTCCAAACAACAATGCTAAAACGTGCAAATGAGCATGAAGATGAGTGGAAAGAAAAATTAGAAACATATACAGAAAAATATCCAGAGTTAGCTGAAGAATTTAAATTGGCAATCAGTGGTAAATTACCTGAAAATTATAAAGATGAATTACCAAAATTCAGTAGTGATCATAATGCAGCTACTCGTGCAGATTCTGGAGAAATCATTCAAGCAATTAGTAAATCTGTTCCTTCATTCTTTGGTGGTTCTGCAGATTTAGCAGGATCTAATAAATCAAATGTTAAAGAAGCTACAGATTACAATCCTAATACTCCAGAAGGTAAAAATGTTTGGTTTGGTGTAAGAGAATTTGCTATGGGTGCTGCAGTAAACGGTATGGCAGCACATGGAGGTTTACATCCTTATGGTGCTACATTCTTCGTATTTAGTGATTACTTAAAACCAGCATTACGCTTATCTGCAATTATGGGATTGAATGCAACATTTATCTTTACACATGATTCAATTGCTGTAGGTGAAGATGGTCCAACACACGAACCGATTGAACAGTTAGCAGGTTTAAGAGCTATTCCAAATATGAACGTCATTCGTCCAGCAGACGGTAATGAAACAAGAGTAGCATGGGAAGTTGCATTAGAATCTAAACAAACACCAACATCTCTAGTTTTAACTCGTCAAAATCTTCCTTATTTAGATGTAGATGAAGAAACGGTTGAAGAAGGCGTACGAAAAGGTGCATATGTTGTATTTGAAACTGAAACTAAACCTGAATATCTATTACTAGCAACTGGCTCAGAAGTAAGCTTAGCTATTGAAGTAGCTAAAGATTTAGATAAACAAGGTAAAGGTGTAAGAGTCGTTTCTATGCCAAACTGGTTCGCTTTTGAGCAACAAACAGACGAGTATAAAGAATCAGTTATTCCAAAAGAATTAACTAAACGTGTTGCAATTGAAATGGCTTCACCACTCGGTTGGCATAAATATGTAGGCACTGAAGGTAAAGTAATTGGAATCGATGGTTTTGGTGCAAGTGCACCAGGAGACTTAGTTGTCGAAAAATATGGCTTTACTAAAGAAAATATTTTAAATCAAATTCGCACTTTTTAATATTATGATTTAGTCAACATAGAGAGAGCGGGGAATGAATTCAAAATGAGTTCTTTCCTGCTCTTTTTTATTTTGTGCATAGCACTTTATATGAAGTTATTTATAAATATTAGTATTCGTGTTAAACAGTTTGTTAATATAAAAGCGAAGAGGTGTTATTCTAAAACTAACTCTTGAAATCAAGGTAGTTATTTAGTAAAATTCAGTAGGATATAGAAAGTGGGTGAAACAATGGCAACTTGGTTAGCAATTTTATTAATCATTGTAGCACTTATCATCGGACTAGTTGGTGGTTTCTTCTTAGCAAGAAAATATATGATGGACTATTTGAAAAAAAACCCACCTATCAATGAAGAAATGTTACGTATGATGATGATGCAAATGGGACAAAAACCGTCTCAAAAGAAAATCAATCAAATGATGACGATGATGAACAAAAACATGGATCAAAACATGAAGAGTTCAAAAAAATAATAGTTATTAAAGGATTGTATGCCATAAGGGTTTACAATCCTTTGTTTTTGTTGTAAAACATTTTTAGTTGGAGTATTTAAGAAGTATAATAGTATTAAACTTTTAGTTATGTGAGTATAAGAAGGTGTAAATTTGGCATATTTAGTTTTTTCCATAGTATTTGCATTGTTTATGGGGATTGTTGTCATAGTTATTCGTATGAAAGCACAAAAGTTCCCTGTAAATGAAAAGAAAATTATTTTACCTCCTATCTTTATGTCGACAGGGGCTTTGATGTATGTTATTCCATATTTTAGATTAACTGGGGCTGAAATTTTAGAATCTATCATTTTAGGTGTGATATTTTCATCTGTACTTATCTGGACAAGTCATTTTGAAGTTCAAGGCGCTGAGGTATATATGAAACGATCAAAAGCGTTTCCAATCATTTTAATTTCACTTTTAATTATTAGAACAATCATAAAAATATTTATTAGTAGCTCTATTGATCCAGGAGAAATCGGAGGCATGTTCTTTTTATTGGCATTTAGTATGATTGTTCCTTGGCGTTTAGCTATGTTATATAAATATAAAAATGTTAAAAAATCTTTAGTCTCATAATAGAGATTAATATTATTAGCTTATCTAAAATTAAATAAAATATTATTTTTTGATATTAAATTGAATTGAAGTTTAGAGCGAGTATGTGAGTTCATTGAGAATTCAATCTCGCTCTTTTTTAAAATTAAAGTATAATGCTTTAAAAAGTAAGGGGAATGTTATGAAAATTATACATACTGGAGATTGGCATTTAGGAAAGATACTTAACGGAAAACAATTTCTTGAAGACCAATCATTTATTTTAGAACAATTTATCCAATGTTTAAAAGATGAGAAACCTGATGTAGTTGTGATTGCTGGGGATATTTATGATACAACTTATCCAAGTAAAGAAACTATTCATCTTTTTGAAAATGCTATTCATACTATTAATATAGATATGAATATCCCTATGATTATTTCTAATGGTAATCACGATGGTAAAGAACGATTGAATTATGGAGCTTCATGGTTTGAACATTCCAAACTCTTTATTCGTACAAAATTAAAACATATGAATCAACCTATCGAATTTAATGATGTACATTTCTATGTACTTCCATTTGCTACTATTAGTGAAGTAAAAGAATTTTTTAAAGATGCTTCTATTCAAACTTATCAACAAGCAACAGAAAAATGTATTAATTATATAGTAGAAAATTTGAATAAAGAGAAAATAAATATTTTAATTGGTCACTTAACGATAAATGGAGGAAAAACATCGGATTCAGAAAGACCTTTAACAATTGGGACTGTTGAAAGTGTTACTAAATCATGTTTTAACGTATTTGATAAAGTGTTATTAGGACATTTACATCATCCATTTAGTATTAAAGATGACATTATTGATTATTCTGGTTCACTGTTACAATATTCATTTTCAGAAATAAACCAGCCTAAGGGATATAAACGTTTAGTGGTTCAAGATAAAAATGAACTATCAACATCATTTGTGCAACTTAAACCTTTAAGAGAGCTTGAAGTGGTTGAGGGCGAGTATGATGAAGTGATTCAAGGACATATTCAACCTAAAAATAAAGATAATTATATACATTTCAAACTTAAAAATATGTCGCATATTAGTGATCCAATGATTCATTTAAAACAACTATTCCCCAATACTCTTGCGCTTAGCAATATTACTTTTGAAAATGAGGGGCCTTTACATCAGACACAAATACAACAACAAGACGACCAAACTATTATTAAGCAATTTTATAAGATGATTACAGATAATGAGATGACCAAGTATCAGGAAGAAAAAATAAATAATTTAATCACTTTGGTATCGAATAAGGAGGTCTAAAATGAAACCAATAAAATTAACGTTAAATAATTTTGGCCCATTCTTACATGAAAAGATAGATTTTACTCAAATTAAAAATGATCAGCTTTTTTTAATTAGTGGTAAAACTGGTTCGGGAAAAACCATGATATTTGATGCAATTGTATTTTCGTTATTTGGAAAAGCTTCTACAGAAGGCAGAAGTGAAGCGGGATTAAGAAGTCATTTTGCAGAGGCAAAATCTCCTATGTGGGTTGAATATGAATTTCAACTTAATGAAAAATATTTCAAAATTATTCGTCAAGGTGCTTTTACTAAAGAGGGAAACACTAGTCAAACACCAGGAAAACTAGATGTGTATGAATATGATTCTAAAAGTGAAACATATGAATTAAGAGAAAGTAAAATCAGTGCTGGAAATCAATATATTAAGTCATTACTAGGCGTTAATGCTGAACAATTTAGACAGTTATTTATTCTTCCACAAGGTGAATTTAAAAAATTTTTAGTATCCAATAGTACAGATAAACAGGGGATATTAAGAACTTTATTTAATAGTATACGTTTTGAGGAAATTCAAAATTTGCTCAAAAATGAAATGAAAGAAGAGAAAAAACAAATTGAAAAAAGATACGATCAAATTAAATTACTATGGGAAGATGTTGACGCATTTGATGATGAGCAATTAATTCAATTGAAACAAATCCATCATATAAAAACTCAAGAATTATTGCAGGCTATTCCCAACTTCAAAACGATAGGTCATCAACTCGAAGAACAAAGACTACATATAAAAAATGAGCAAAAAGAACAATTACATTCTATAATAAAACGCATTGATTTAAATAAAAATTTAGAACAACAACTGATTGAATTAGAAGAATACCACCAATTAAAACATCAATTAGATGAACAGATTGAAGACATACAAGCATTAAAAGTAAAATTAAATCGATTAAAAGATACTGGCATGCTATTTAATTTATATGATCAACAACGTTTGAAAGAAGAGAAGTATCAAATAATAAAAACCAAAATAATAGAGACTGAAAATAAAATATCGCAAATAAATAATAAAATAAACATACTTGAAAAAGAACATAAACAATTAAACAAGATGAGTGACTCATACCACTTAAAAAGTGAGAATTTAGAACAATCGAAGCCTTTTTATCATCAATTGGATAAATATCAACAAGCATTTGAAGAGCAAGAACATATTATTCATAATTATAATGAAATGATGGAAGAGCAAGAGCAGTTAATTAATAAAGAACATAAAATGAGTCAATCTATTGATAGCTATAAAATGGATAATAAAGCTATTGATGAGTTGACTGAACAAATATATCAATTACAAAAACAATTAGATGAACAACAAAGTTTAAAAGATAAGTATGAAAAGCAAGTTTCTCTAAAACAACAATATCATCAACATTCAAAAAAGATACAAAATTTAAAAAATGATATTGAAACACTCAATCAACAGTTAGAAAGCATTGATAAACGTAATATTGATTTAAATGATAAACAAACCTTTATTATTGAAATACAGTCAGCGTTACGTATTGGCGATACATGTCCAATATGTGGAAATGAAGTTGAATCTTTAAATCAGCATATTGATTTTGAAACTATTAATCAAAATCATCAATTACTTGATAAACTTTCTGATGAAATTAATGAAAAAAAACAGCATTTAAGTAAAAGCGAAACGACGTGTGAATTACTCTCTCAAAACATATCAGATTTAGGAGAGATAGAGTATGAATCGATTAATTTAGACCAAATCAAAGAAAAGTTACAATGTGCAAAGTCTGAAAAAATACAATTACAACAACAATTAGAAGAGTTAGATAAATTACAACAACAATTTCATGCGTTACAGCAAGAGAAGCATCAGCAGGAACTTAAATTAGAGAAATTAGCTTCTCAAAAACGTCAGAATCAAACTTTAATTCAAGATTTTGAAATAAGCACAGGATATTCAAGTATTGAAACTTTTAAAAATTATTACTTAAGTCTTCGAAAAGAGATTGATGAGTATCATCAACATGTTGATGATACTAATAAAAATATGCAATCATATCAAAATGCGCTAGCTTTAGAAAAAAATAGTGTTGATAATTATTTGACTACGAGTAAAGAACTACAAAACGAATTAGATTATTTTACAACAACTATCCGAAAAGAAATGAAACGATTAGGTTTAGAAAATGAAGATGAAATAAAAAAATTAAAACATGAACTTCAAGATATAGAGCATATTGAAAAAAGAATTAATCACTTCGATAAGGAACAATATAAATATAACGTTGAAATAGAACGATTAACACGTCTTACAAGTGAAAAAGAACTTGAAGATATATCTAATCTTGAAATGCAAAAAGAACATATCGAAGAAAAATATAATCAGTATGTTAATGATGTTGTATCAATACAATATAAAATTAAGAAAAATGATGAAAAATTTGCAAAAATTGAAAAACATATTCACTATTTAGATGAAGAGTTAAAAGAGCAGCAACAAATTTTTAATTTATCTGAGGTTTTATCAGGAAAGAATCATCAAAAATTATCGCTTGAAAACTATGTATTAATCTATTATTTAGAAAGAATTATACATCAAGCAAATATTAGATTAGATATAATGAGCGGGCGAAGATATCAACTTAAACGAAGAGAATCAATATCACAAGGATATAGTGGATTAGAAATCGATGTATTTGATTTATATTCTAATAAGTCAAGACATATTAGCTCATTATCAGGAGGAGAAACGTTTCAAGCATCACTGGCTCTAGCATTGGGATTAAGTGAAGTCGTACAACAAGAATCTGGAGGGATAACGTTAGAATCAATGTTTATCGATGAAGGATTTGGCACACTTGATCAAGAAACTTTAGAAACATCTCTTGATACATTATTAAATTTAAAAACATCTGGACGGATGGTAGGAATTATCTCTCATGTGAGTGAGTTAAAACAACGAATCCCATTAATACTTGAAGTAAATACAAATCAGTATCAAAGTTACACAAAATTTAAATGGAAGTAACAAAAGAGGCTGGGACATAATTCCTAACAA
>NZ_KV796469.1:0-32107 GCF_001809205.1 Staphylococcus sp. HMSC069E10
TTTTTTCGTAATTTCTGGTTGGATTGCATTAATAAAATTCGTACCATTTATTTTAGCAGTATCTACATTTTCATTTTTTAGTGCTTGATGAATTTGTTCCTTAGCCTTAGTAACCTCTTGATCTATTTTCGCTATTGCTGCCTCTTTTTCTTCTACTGTTGCATCAGGTGTTTGATCAATTGCTGCTTTTTTAATTCGGGCTACCTCATCGATTGTATCTCTTGCATCTGATTTTTTAACCACTTCTGGAATAACTGCATTAATTGCAGTTATTCCTTCATTTTGTGCATCATCTACACTTGAATTAGTAGTTGCTTGATTAATGTTATTTTTAGCTTCGGTTACTATTTTATCTACTTTTACCTTTGCGACTTCTTTTTCTTCTATAGTCGCATCTTCTATTAAATCAATTTCTTGTTTTTTAGCTATAGCGGCTTGATCAATTGCTTGTGCAGCAGCATTTTTCTTTACTGGATGCGCTACTACTTGTGATATTTCGTTTACTTTGTTTTCTTTTAATATTTCAATTTCATTATTGTGATTTAGACTATTAATATCTGCTTTTGCTCTAGCTACCAAATTATCTATCTCAGTTTTAGCTGCATTTTTTTCTTCTAAAGTTGCATTATTATCCTTATCTATTTCAACTTTTCTTGCAGATGCTATATTATCTATTGCAGTTCTAGCGTTACTTCGAACAGTTGGAGTTATAGTAGCAGCATTCACACTATCTATACTACTTGTTTTTTGTTGCGCTACACCATTATTTGTAGTTTCATTCATAATATTTGTTGTAGCCTCTGACACTAAATTATCAATCGTTGCTTTTGCAGCTTCTTTTTCTTCTACTGTTGCATCAGGATTATTATCAAACTCTACTTTTTTAGCATTTGCTCTTTCAGTTAATTCATCAATTGCTGCTTGCTTTACTGTTGGAGTAAGATCAATCATTGTAATTTCATTAATTCCAGTGTCTTTATTTGTTGCTACATCATTTGAAGTCATTGATTGATCAACAGTTGTATAACTAGATTGTAGTGCTTGATTCACTTGCTCAATCACAGCATTTTTTTCTTCAATTGTAGCTGTATCGTTACCCATAAAGAGCGCTCTTTTAGTTCTTGCAACTTTGTCTAATGATAATTTAGCATGTGCTTTATCTAAATTTAAATCGATACTATTAATCGTTGCTTGATCTTTCAATTCACTTATAGGCATCTCATCTGTTTCAGCTAATACTTCTTTAGCTTTTCTAAGTACCACTTGCATTGCTTCCCATACTTCTGGTGAATTATCGTTTTGATCAAGATTGGCTAAATCATCCTCAATTTCTGTTACTTTGTCTCTCAAATGTTGCTTATACATTTTAACTGTAATAGTTTGTTTATCTAATACAATATCTCCTTGTCGCATAGCAGAATCAACACTTACAAATTCATTATGCACACCGTATCTTGTATAATGATCGCCATTATTACGTCCAAAATCTTTAGAATCACTTAACCTATTCATATTTATACCATCTGTAACATAAGTCAAATGTCCTAAGAATTCTTTTTCAATTGGTCGATCAGTTGGTAAGGATAATCCTATAGAAATATTTTTACTTGCTCCTGCTTCAAGTCGATCTATTTTAACTGTTAACTCTTTAGTTGCTGCATTAAATTTTCCAGTAGCATTTTTTGTAGATACATATGTCACATCTTCTGGTAAAACAATCGTATATTCTGTTTTATTTGAACTAGAATGTCCTCTATTTTCAATTCTAAACCCTATTTCTTGATAAACTCGATCAGCATTTATGGATCCAGATTGTGCAAAGTAGTGTGTATTATTTACTGTCGCAGTTAAATATGCGCCACTATTAATGGTAACATCAGCTAACACTCCGCCTCCAAAGTTATTAGGACCAGTAAGGAGTCTATGTCCATTAGTAGAATCAGTACTACGATTTAATGCCGATTCAAATCTTAATCTTAATCGTGAGACTGTTTCTGGCACTTGAAATACACCTACAAAGTTACCAATTGGGTTCTGTAATATATCCGGAGTTCCTTTATATAAAAGTGTAGAAGGATTATTCGCATCGTAAATATACACTCTTGCACCATTAACCCCCCATATATTATTCATACTACTAGAAATATAATGTAATTGGATTTCTGATCCAGGAGTAACATCAACATCTTGGTAAATTGATCCTACTGTAGGATCAGCTATACCTGGAACTTGATTAAAGTTACCATTATATTTTGATAGTACTACACCAATTTTATTATTGGTTTTATCGAATATATAAGGATTGTATGCGGGCAACGATTTAGGACCCCAAATTAATGGAATGATGGTTTGATCATTACTATTTACATGCCAACCCGGTACAGTATTTGCTTCATTCATTGCAGACTCTAAATTCTTAGTCGGTATCGTCGCACCCTGTGAATTATCTGTAAATGTCCCATTAATGATTTGACCAGTATTTTGTTCATTTACAGCCATCGGATCTGTATTTGTAGTACTAGGAGTGTTATCTACTGAACGTTTCCCTCTTCTATGTGGTTGATTAACGTTTGTAGTTTCATGATTATTTTCATTACTAACTACGTCATTAGTTGTTACTTTCTCATTATGATTTGTATTATTTTCAGTGCTATTAATTACATTATTCACTGTACCTTCTTCACGTTCACGGTTAATTGAATAATCACTTGAAGTATTATTTTCATTATTTCGATTATTTTCATTTGAATTAGATGTATTTGCTGACGTTGTTTCATTATGTGGTTGTTCAATATTAGTATTTTGTTTATTAATCGTCGCACTTTCATTCGTTTGTGGCGCACTTGTATTTGTTTCTGCATCATGAGTTGCTGCATGACCAGGATGTGATAAAAACACTAATGTAGCAATTAGCGTTGAAAATGTCCCCACACTAAATTTACGAATACTAAATTTCTGTTTTTTAAAAAGATTCATTATGTTTCCTCCTTGATGTTCTCTCTTGATGTCAATTGTTATAATGAAAATGTTTTATGTATGCTATAGTTGTTACTCTCACTTACATAATATTATATTCACACTTAAATATAATATCATAATAAAATTAAAAGTACTACAACTAAATAATATAAAAATATTAAAAATAAGTTAAATTATAAAAAACAGCGAAGAATCATAACTTCGCTGTTTTTCTGTATTATAGTTTAAATATTTATAAATCATTATATACTGTCTATTTCAATACCTTCATCGCCCCATGCTTGCATGCCCCCTTCAACATTAACTGCATGAATACCTTCATTTTCAAGGTAGTTCGTTACTTTTTCACTACGAACACCTGCAGCACAAACGATGTAGTACGTTTCATTTTTATTAAATTGATTTAAGTTATCAGCAATTTGATCCATTGGAATAGTTTTAGCTCCAGGAATTGTCCCCATTGCAGTTTCTTCATCTGTTCGCACATCGATAATATTTACTGGATTAGATCCTAGTATTTTCTCTTTTAATTGATCTACTGTAATTGATTCCATTATAAAACTCCTCCTTCATTATTTTGCAACGATATTCACTAATTTTTGAGGTACAACAATAACTTTTTTAATCTCTTTACCTTCTATAGATAGTTTAACATTTTCATTTTGTAATGCTAACTCTTGCATATCTTCTTTAGATAAGTCTTTAGGAATATTGATTTTCGCTCTTACTTTACCATTAACTTGCACTACAATTTCAATCTCATCATCTACAAGTAATGATGCATTATACGTAGGCCAAGGTTGGTACGTAATAGTTTCTTGATTACCTAAACGTTGCCATAACTCTTCACTAACGTGAGGGGCAATTGGTGCTAACATTTTAACAAATCCTTCTACATAAGGTTTGTAAATGTTATTCGCTTTATAACAATCATTGATAAATACCATTAATTGACTAATTGCCGTATTAAAGTTAAGAGTATCAAAGTCTTCTGTCACTTTTTTAACTGTTTGATTATAAACTTTATCTAATGAATTATCGTTATTTTCAACAATTTTATTAGATAATGACCCATCTTCATTAATGAATAATCTCCATACACGATCTAAGAAACGTCTAGAGCCATCTAACCCATTTTCACTCCATGCTATAGCTGCATCTAATGGTCCCATAAACATTTCATATAGGCGTAATGTATCTGCGCCATGTGATGCTACGATATCATCAGGATTAACAACGTTACCCTTAGATTTACTCATTTTTTCGTTGCCTTCACCGAGAATCATACCTTGGTTGAATAATTTTTGGAATGGTTCTTTCGTAGGAACTACACCTAAATCATATAATACTTTATGCCAGAATCTTGAATACAGTAAGTGAAGTACCGCATGTTCTACTCCACCAATATATAAGTCTACCGGCAACCAATGTTTTAATTTCTCTGGATCTGCTAACATATTCTCATTATGTGGATCAATATATCGTAAATAATACCAACAACTACCAGCCCATTGTGGCATAGTATTTGTTTCGCGACGTCCTTTCATGCCTGTTTTTTCATCAACAACATTTACAAAGTCATCAATATTGGCTAATGGTGATTCACCCGTACCAGATGGTTTGATTTGGTCAGTTTCAGGAAGTAATAATGGAAGTTCTTCTTCAGGCACAGTTGTCATCGTACCATCTTCCCAATGAATCACTGGAATTGGTTCTCCCCAATAACGTTGTCTACTAAATAACCAGTCACGTAATTTGTAATTCACTTTTTTCTCGCCAGCACCTTTGGCTTCGAGTAAAGTAATTGCTTTAGAAATTGCTTCTTTATTATCTAGCCCATCTAGTTCGCCAGAATTGATATGTGCACCTTCTCCAGTATATGCTTCTTCTTGAACGTTTCCGCCCTCGATAACTTCAATGATAGGTAAATCAAATTTCTTAGCAAATTCATGGTCTCGCTCATCATGTCCTGGTACTGCCATAACTGCACCTGTACCATAAGTCGATAATACATAATCAGCAATCCAAATTGGAAGTTTCTTACCTGATAACGGGTTAATAGCATACGCCCCAGTAAACACACCTGATTTATCTTTTGCTAAATCAGTACGCTCTAAGTCTGATTTTTTTGATGCTTCTTCTTGATACTGTTTAACCATTTCTTTTTTGTCATCAGTAGTCATTTCATTCACTAACGCATGTTCAGGACTAAGTACTAAGAATGTTGTACCGTAGATAGTATCTGGACGTGTTGTAAACACATCAATAGTGTCATTAGTATTTTCAACATTAAATGACACACGTGCACCTTCAGAACGACCAATCCAGTTTCTTTGCATATCTTTAATTGATTCAGGCCAATCTAATTCATCTAAATCTTCTAATAAACGATCGGCATATTCTGTAATTTTTAATACCCATTGTTTCATCGGACGTCTATATACAGGATGACCTCCACGTTCTGATACACCATCTACAACCTCTTCATTTGATAACACTGTACCAAGTGCTGGACACCAGTTTACTGCAACCTCATCTACATATGCGAGTCCTTTATTATAAAGCTGAATAAAAATCCATTGCGTCCATTTATAATATTCAGGATCTGTAGTATTAACTTCTCGATCCCAGTCATAACTAAAACCTAGTTCTTGAATTTGACGTTTAAATGTTTGAACATTCTTTTTAGTAAATTCTCTAGGATCATTTCCTGTATCTAACGCGTACTGCTCAGCGGGTAATCCAAAGGCATCCCACCCCATTGGATGTAATACATTATATCCTTGCATACGTTTATAACGAGAAATAATATCCGTTGCAGTATATCCTTCTGGATGTCCTACGTGTAATCCCGCACCAGATGGATATGGAAACATATCTAATGCATAGAATTTTTTTTGGCCTAAATTATCGCTTGCTTTGAATGTTTTATTCTCAGCCCAATAATTTTGCCATTTCTGTTCAATCTCTTTGTGATTATAACCCAAAGTATTTTCCTCCTAATAAAAATAAAACACCTCAAACTATTACTTTTGACAGGGACGACTTTCTTTAGCCGCGGTACCACCCTCATTCACATTTTACATGTGCACTTTATAATAGTAAGAGATGTTTTAAATTCGATTAATTAACGGTAAGTTCACTTAATTCTTAACGCTAGTTTGCACCACCACTAGCTCTCTTTAGAAAAGTATTTAAGTTACTACTCCAATACAGTTTAATATTATGAGATTCGTAACCTAATTGCAAGTGGTTCAGCATATTTTATATGTTTAATTTCAAGTTGTCTTTCAACGATTTTCATGTTGTGAATGTTTTGGTAGACCCTTATCAAAAATAGATAAGAAAAACATTCCAATTAATAAAAGAATGATCATTCCTATGAACATTGCACTCATATTGAATGTATCTACCAATATACCCCCGATTAGAGGACCAAATGCTTTCCCTACAGTTGATGCAGAATTTACTACACCCTGATATTGACCTTGCTTACCTTGCGGTGCTAAATAATTGGCAATCGTTGGTACTGCAGGCCATACAAACATTTCACCAAAAGTAAGAATAATCATTCCTATTAAGAAAACAGTAAATTGTTCTGCAAAACTTGTAACAAAGAATGACAACATAAAAATTAAAATACCAACAAACATTTGATATTTTAAGTTTCCTTTTAACAAACGAATGACTGGTCTAATTAATGGTTGTGCAACTAAAATCATAATTCCATTTACTGTCCATAATACACTATATTGAGACATTGAAATATTAATTTGTTGCGTAAATGAAGCTATTGTTGTTTCCCATTGAATGTATCCAATCCAACAAATACTAAACATGGCACATAATAGTATTAAAGCTATAAAACGTTTTTTATTTTCTTTACTTTGGATATCTAGACTATCTGGTGATTTCACTTTAGCATGGTATTCTAAATTAAATTGCGTAAAGGCTACAATTCCAAATAATACGTACATGATTAAATTAGCTAAGAAGATAAAATTAAAGCTAAATTCAGCAACGAATCCTCCCATTGCAGCTCCGGTAGCAACACCTATGTTTTGAGCTAAGTAAATAGCATTAAAAGTTGTTCTGCCACCATTAGGCCAAACGGCACCAGCCATTGCATAGATTGCTGGAACAATCATTCCCCCACCAAAACCAAGTAGCACTAACCAAACTGCATACCACGGCCATCCATGAAAGAAATTAAGTAATGTTGTACTAAACAAACAAGTAATAGTACCTATCATGATTGTTCTATAACCACCTAACTTATCGAACAACGTTCCACCTAGTAAGTTACCAACTACCATTCCAAAAGAATTAATCATTAGAACAATCCCAGAAACTGTCAAGCTTTTTCCTAATTCTTCTTTCATATAAATCGTATTTAAAGGCCATAAAAAGCTAGAGCCAGTTATATTTAATGCCATTCCTATAACTAGCCACCATACTGATCTAGGTATATTCATAATTTTTAAGTCCTCTCTTTATATTTTTATCGAACTATAATAAACACTATAACATTAAAATATGTTAAAATCTTTACTTAGAACTAAGTTAGATAGAAAGGATAATGTGTTATGGGTAAGTATTTCCCGTATGCCTTTGAAAATAAACGATATCATACATGGAATTACCATTTAAAAAATAAATTCGGACAGAAAATTTTTAAAGTTGCTCTAGATGGCGGATTTGACTGTCCAAATAGAGATGGTACTGTCGCACATGGCGGTTGTACATTTTGTTCAGCAGCTGGTAGTGGTGACTTTGCAGGAAATAGAGCCGATCCAATTGAAGTACAATTCCAACAAATTAAAGAACGAATGCATGAAAAATGGAGTGAAGGTAAATATATTGCTTACTTCCAAGCATTTACTAATACCCATGCACCTGTAGAAGTTTTAAAAGAAAAATATGAACCTGTGTTAAAAGAAGAAGGAGTTATTGGTTTATCTATCGCTACACGTCCAGATTGTCTGCCAGATGATGTGGTTGAATACTTAGCTGAACTAAATCAACGTACTTATTTATGGGTGGAACTTGGTCTTCAAACAGTTCATCAAAAGACCTCTGATTTAATTAATCGTGCTCACGATATGCAAACGTATTACGAAGGTGTAGCTAAATTGCGTAAACATAATATTAACGTATGTACACACATCATTAATGGCTTACCAGGTGAAGATTATCATATGATGATGGAAACAGCACGAGAAGTGGCACAAATGGATGTTCAAGGTATTAAAATCCATTTATTACATTTACTTAAAGGTACACCAATGGTTAAACAATACGAAAAAGGTATGCTTGAATTTATGACGCAAGAAGATTATACAAACTTAGTGTGTGATCAACTTGAAATCCTTCCGCCAGACATGATTATTCATCGTATTACTGGAGATGGACCGATTGATTTAATGGTAGGACCAATGTGGAGTGTTAACAAGTGGGAAGTTCTCAATGAAATAGATGATGAATTAGCACGTCGTGAATCTTATCAAGGTAAGTTTTACACATCTAATACTAAGGTGAATTCATGAAATTAGAACGCATTCTTCCTTTTGCTAAAACACTTATTAAGCAACATATTCAAGAAGATAGTATTGTTATTGATGCTACCTGTGGTAACGGCCATGATACCCTATTTTTAGCTGAACAGGTTCCAAATGGCAAAGTGTTTGGTTTCGATATACAAAAAGAAGCTATTGAACATACAAAAGAAAAAATAGCACCTTTTAAACATGTTACATTGATACATGATGGACATGAAAATATCTTAAATGATATACCAAGTGATATCATCGGAAACGTGGATGCAGCTATTTTCAATTTGGGATATCTGCCTAAAGGTGATAAATCCATTGTTACTAAACCTGAAACCACTATTCAAGCTATTGAAAGTATTTTTAAACTATTAAGTACAGAAGGTATTATTGTACTAGTGATTTATCATGGACATGAGGAAGGACAAATCGAAAGAGATGAATTATTAAAATATCTCGAAAACTTTGATCAAAGTAAAGCACACATATTAAAATATCAATTTATCAATCAAGTTAATCATGCACCTTTTATATGTGCGATTGAAAAACGTTAAATTTTAAAACCCATAAATTAAAACATCAAATCGTAGTTTTAATTTACGGGTTTTTTTATATTAAACGCTCATCAATGAATTCAAACTATTTTCTAAAGATTCATATTTTCTTTTAATAATAGTAGTAATAAAATCTAATAATTCATTTCTATATTTATTTTTTTCTTCATTAAAATGGATAATAACCGTACGTTCGTCGTCAATTGGACGCTCTTTGTAAACCCAATCAGATTGAACTAAATTATTATACGTTCTTGTTCGTTTATATGACTTGATATTAACGTATTGATCCATCTCTTTTAATGTCATAGGCCCCTTTTCCCATAACGTTAATAAAATAAGTACTTCTTCTTTATTTAAATGATACTTCTCATAAATAATTCTAAATATAGAATCTATATCCTTCAATAATTTCTCTAATTTCAATACCATAGATACCGTTTCTTTTTTTTGTAATTTCATCATTCATTCCCCTTGATCTCTCATATTATGTATAATAACTATAATTCAATTTATTATTAAGTTTATACGATTTGGTATTTTTTAATAATATATCAACTATATTTTTTAAATCAATATTTATATTATAATTCTAATACTAAATTCATACAATTTATAAAAAGTAATTGATAGTTATAATTCTACTTATATTGTAATTTTAGCTCATTTATAATATTATAACCATAATTTTGATATAGAATAGGCTCGTAGATATCTGTCTTCTACGAGCTATTCTTTATAGATTTTTAAAGATTATCTTATACTTCCTCAATATCTTCTTCTTGTACAATAAATCCCATTGTATTTACGCTATTATTCAAGAAAGTTAATATATATCTCATGACTTGATCTCGTTCAGGTTCATTGTGAATCTCATGATAAAACCCTTTCCACGCTTTAAAATAAAATTCATCTGCAAGAAATTGTTGTTTTAAAATATCTATTGAAGAAGTTTCTAAAATTTTATCTTCGGTACCATACATTAATAAAGTGGGTAACGGTTTGATATCTTTAATATGTTGTGATGTGTCTTTCATCGTTTCATTAATAATGTTAAACCATTTGTAAGATACTTTCTTTAACATCAATCCGTCATGATTTGTCTCATTAATCACTTCTGAATTACGAGTTAAATCTTCATAATCTATTCCTAATTTAAATTGTGTACCTTTTGAGCTCTTTCCAATATTAGATATAAACATATTTTTTCGTGTTTTATAATTTTTCTTAAATTCAAGCATTGGAGAGAGTAGTAATATGCCCTCAATAGGTAGTTCAGTCTTTTCAAGTAAATTGAGAATAATTAAACCACCTAATCCAACACCCATAACAAATGTTGGTAATTTATATTCGTTTGCAATTTTTATCCATTCAACTAACTGTTCATGGTAAATTTCAAAACGTTGTAGTTGACCTCTGTTAGCTCGTGAAGTTTGACCTTGTCCAGGTAAATCACCCATAATTACGTGATAACCATTACGTCTCAACATCGTAATCACATACGCATATCTACCAGTATGTTCTAACATATTATGTACTATGATGATTACGCCTTTAGCGTCATGTTCTGTTTCCCACTTCCACATATTTTTGAATCCTCTCTAATTGAATGTTTATCAAATGTATTATATCAAATTATACCTTTAATTGTTGTTAAACAGTATATAGATTCTCTTAATTTATGACTAATGAATTTAAACGTATTTTACCTCCTAAATGTAAACGCTTTCTTAAACGATGTATTCATGCTAAACTTGTTATAGAGATAGATACGAGTGGGATGGAGGAATAGATATGTCTTTATTCAGAGATTTTTTCATAACATTATCAAATATTACATATTTAAATGAAATGGCTAAAAAAATCGGACCTACCATGGGGGCTAATAGAGTTGTTGCGGGTAATACTATAGAACAACTCATTGATACGATTGAACGTTTAAACGCTAAACATATTGATGTTACTGTAGATAATCTTGGAGAATTTGTTAATACTAAAGCAGCAGCGACTCAAGCTAAAAATGAAATTCTTGAGATAATGGAAGCTATTAATAAATATCAAGTGAGTGCACATATGTCGGTGAAAGTGAGTTCATTAGGCGGTGAATTTGATACTGAGTTAGCCTATCAAAATTTAAGAGACATTTTATCAAAGGCTAATACCTATGATAATATGCGTATTAATATTGATATGGAAAAATATAACAGCTTATCACAAACATTACAGATTTTAGACAGGTTAAAAGGAGAATTTAGAAATGTCGGTACAGTTATTCAAGGATACCTTTATGATGCAGAGAAATTAATTGATAAGTACCCAGAATTAAGATTAAGACTGGTCAAAGGCGCTTATAAAGAAAAGGATACGATTGCTTATCAAAGTAAAAAAGATATAGATAAAAATTATATAAATATTATTGAAAAACGTTTACTTAATGCCAAAAACTTTACGTCAATTGCAACACATGATGATAAAATCATTAACCATGTTAAACAATTTGTCAAAGATCATCATATTGAAAAAAGCACTTTTGAATTTCAAATGTTGTATGGTTTTCGTAATGAATTAGCAGAAGAGATTGCTAGACAAGGATATCACTTTACCGTTTATGTTCCATATGGCAATGACTGGTTTGCTTATTTCATGCGTCGCCTGGCTGAGAGACCTCAAAATCTTTCCCTTGCCTATCAAGAATTTATTTCAACAGAAGCACTAAAAAAATTGGCTTAGTTAGTGGACTAGCTTTAGGAACACTTACATTAGTATCTAGTATTGTGAAATTACTAAAACGTTGAAATACAGAGCGTCTCGATAATCCTTAAAATTATCGAGACGCTCTACATTAATTAAAACTGTTTAAGTAAGTTTGCCATTTCAATTGCACTTACTGCCGCTTCTGCACCTTTATTACCTGCTTTCGTACCCGCTCTTTCAACTGCTTGTTCAATACTTTCAGTTGTTAAAACACCGAAAATAACTGGTGTATCTGTAACATCATTTGCTTTTGATACGCCTTTAGCAACTTCATTACAAACATAGTCATAATGAGATGTTGCACCTCTAATGACACAGCCTAAAGTAATCACTGCATCATAATCATTTTTTTGCGCTAATTTTTTAGCAACAAGTGGAATTTCAAATGCACCTGGTACATATGCAACATCAATGTTATCTTCATCTACACCATGTCTTACTAATGTATCTTTCGCTCCATCTAATAAACGGTTGGTAATAAAATCATTAAATCTACTCACTACTATTGCAACTTTTAAATTTGTACCGACTAATTTACCTTCAAAATTCATTCTAAATTCCTCCTAAATAAGATGTCCCATTTTCAATTTTTTTGTTTCCATATAATGATGATTATGTTCTGTCTCTGGCACAATAATTTCTGTACGATCTGCAACTTTTATACCATAATCTTCCAAACCTTCAAATTTCTTAGGATTATTACTTAATAAATTAACTTGTTGAACATTAAAATATTTAAGAATTTGAGCAGCTATATGATAATCTCTTAAGTCTTCATCAAAACCTAATGCTAAGTTTGCAGTAACCGTATCATGTCCTTGCTCAATTAATTCATAAGCTTTTAGTTTATTCATTAAACCAATGCCTCTACCCTCTTGTGGTAAATAAATAATTAATCCACCATGATCATTTATATATTTCATTGATGCTTCTAATTGAGCGCCACAATCACATCGTTGACTGTGGAAAATATCACCTGTTAAACAAGCAGAATGTAGTCTTACATTTTCAGTTGTACGTGGTTCTCCTTTGCCAAGTACAACAATATCTTCATGTGTATATTGAGATTGAAAACCATACATTTTAAAATCACCAATATCCGTTGGCATTTTTACAGTTGCTTTAAGTTCAATACCTTCGTTTTCTTGTTTTCGACGATAATTAATTAAACTTTCAATTGTAATCATTTTTAATTGATGACGCTCTTTAAATTGTTGTAATTCATTACCTTTTGCCATCGTACCATCGTCATTCATTATCTCACATATAACTCCAGCAGGTGCAGCACCAGTTAATTTAGCTAAATCTACAGCAGCCTCCGTATGTCCTGGTCTAACTAATACACCTTTTTCTTTAGACACTAAAGGAAATAAATGTCCTGGTTTATGGAAACTTTCTGGTTTAGAATCAGGATTAATTAACGCTTTCGCTGTTGCTGTACGATCAAATGCACTAATTCCTGTAGTAGTAGAGATATGATCGATACTTACAGTGAAATTTGTACCGTATTCATCTGTATTACCATCAACCATAGTTTTAAGATTTAGACGTTCAGCAATCTGTGAACTTATAGGAGCACAAATTAATCCACGCGCTTCTTTGGCCATATAATTAATGGTATCATCTTTCATCCATTGAGTGACTGCAATTAAGTCACCTTCATTTTCACGATCTTCATCATCTACTACAATAATACTATCGCCATTTCTTAATGCTTCTAACGCTTCTTCAATGCTATCGAATTTCATTTAAGCCCCTCCTAAAAACCATATGCTTTTAATTTATCAACTGATAAATCAGATTTATTTTTACCAACTATACTTTCAACATATTTAAATAATACATCTGTTTCAAGATGAACTTCATTGCCCATTTTTTTATTAGAAAGAATCGTTGAACGTCTTGTTTCAGGAATAAGATGGATATCAAAACTATGTTGATGCAAGTCAAAAATTGTTAAACTTACGCCATCAACAGTAATAGAACCTTGCTTAACCATTTGTTTGATGACCGAGTCCGATGCCTTAATAGATACAATGCGTGAATTAGGCGTTTCTCTGATATTTATAATTGTTCCTTTTGCATCTACATGACCTAATACAAAATGTCCTCCGAAACGTCCACTACCTGACATTGCACGTTCAAGATTGACTTCATCATTTTCTTTAATATTAGCTAAATAGGTTTTATTTTCAGTACCTTTAATCACTTGGACAGAAAATTGATTTTGTTTAAAATCAATGACTGTTAAACACGCACCATTTACGCTTATAGAATCACCAATATGCATATCTTCTATAATTTTTTGACATGAAATATCTAATGTCCTTACGGATTGTTGAGTGCGAATACGCTTTACAGTACCTATTTCTTCAACGATACCTGTAAACATTTATCTTCACTTCTTTCGCAATGTCATTTTAATATTTTGTTGAATAGACTCGGTAGAAATCACTTCAAATTGTGGCGCATTAGCTAAATCAATGACATTATCAGTTTGATAAAATTGATTTTTTCCAATACCGCCTATTATTTTCGGGGCATAATAAATAATAAGATGGTCTAAATAATTAGATTGGAGAAATTCTGAAGTTATATGAGGCCCAGCTTCTACTAATAATCTGCCAACACCTCTTTGATATATATCAGATAAAATAGATTTTAAATTACATGTTTCTAAATATATTATTTTTATATGATGACTTGGACTTTTTAGTTCATGATTTTCAGTATAAATCCAAATTTCACTTAATTGATCGTGAAATATCTGTTTTGAATAATCAATTTGACCTCGCTTAGATAGTATGATTCTTATTGGATGTTTACCATCTTGAATACGTGTTGTATATTGTGGATTATCCGCTTCAAGCGTTCCATTACCAGTTAATACGGCATCATGAGTATGTCTTAAACGATATACATCTTGTTTTACAGCTTTATTCGTAATCCATTGACTTTGTCCACTATCAGTCGCTTGTTTCCCATCTAACGAAGTCGAGACTTTTACTGTAATTTCAGGGATTTTATGTTGTTTTGCTTTGAAGAAATCTTCATACAAAGCAAAAGCTTCTTCTGAATATTGATATTCAACTTCAATACCTGCCTTTTCAAGAATGATATCTCCCTCAGAAGATAACGTCGTATCTTTTACAGCATAAATCACTTTACTAAGCCCATGTTCAATAATTTTATTCACACAAGGTGGTGTTGACCCATAATGTGTACAGGGTTCAAGAGAAATATAAATGGTGCCGCCTTTTGCCTTATCTTGTGCCATATCTAAAGCCTGAACTTCCGCATGTTTCTCTCCTTGCTTTAAATGTGCACCTAGTCCCACAATACGCCCATCATTCACAACAACTGAGCCAACAGGAGGATTAACTCCAGTTTGTCCCTTCACCATTTGTGCTAATTGAATTGCATATTTCATAAATTCACTCAATTTATCACCTCTAAAAAAACCCCATACCTGTTTCACAGGCATAGGGCATGTATATATACTTAAACAAGCGTACTACAATTTTTATATTGTGCATGCTTATACATCATTCAGTAATGATGTGATTGATTCTTTCTCCCATCCAGACTTTTACTGTCGGCTCTAGAGTCTCACTAGATCAGCCACTTAATAAATTAAGATCAAGTGGGTCGCAGGCTTAATCACTGCCGGTTGGGAATTACACCCTGCCCCGAAAGAATACGTATGAAATTGTGATTAAATTTGAGTCATCGTAGTTTAGTACTACATATATCATCTTACATTTATTTTTGGAAAATTACAAATAAAGAATTTCAATTTGATTTTTAAATTTAACTCTTAAAGAGATATTTATTCATTATTGTGTAAAGCATTATACTGTATGATCAAATTCTTTTCGAATTTCATATAAATAATCCACTGCACTTACCGCTTGATTAACAATCATTTTTACTCCATTCCGCAATTTATTTACTCCATTAGTGATTTGTCCAATAGCAATCATATTATTTAAAGTACCATATCTTGGACTAATCACCTGATTTGTTTCTGGGATAATTTGTATTCCACCCATAGGATGGGCTTGAACAATTTGTCGATTTTGAAGATTTAAGATAAATTGATCATCTTCATCTAAATCTTTTAAATGTGTTTTAGAACCTGTTGCATTAATAATAATATGATGTGGATACCATTGTTCATCATTTTTAAATTTTAAATTAAATAATCCATTTTTATGTACCACATTTTCTAAATCCTTTCTAATCACTAATGAACCATCTTTTATTAATTGCTTGATGAGTTTTGCAGTTCTTGGAGGCATAGGGTTTGAGTTAAGTTGAATAATTTTAGTGAAACGTTTATCGAATTCAATTTGATCTTGACGACTAAAACTATTCCAAATCCAATTTAAATTTTCTTTGACATTCTCTATTAATGTTTGGAATATACCTATCTCATCTGGATGTTCTAAATCATAATTTAAATCTTTAATCGTATCTCCTGTTCGGCGGTGAACCAATTTCTGTAAATCAATACCATTTAAATCACACTCTTCTTTAAATAAATCGAATGCTTTCTCTAATGGCACATTTCCAAAGTACTTATCTTTAATATCATTAAATTTAGATTTTGTTAAACATTGAAACTCAATTTTTTTCATGTTTCCTCTTACGCTAGGCAATTGAGCAGAACGACTCGTCATTGTGATAGGTAGTTTAGGATGATGAAACGCTACATAACGCACTACATCTAAACTAGCTAATCCTGTTCCAATAATAGCAATATCATCAGATTCTTGTACATCATCTAAAGTATTATATGTAGGGTAAGGAGTTTGAATATAACCTTTTATACCTTTTAAATGATAAGGATCGTGATATGATAAAGTACCTATAGTTAAAAATATGTAATCATATACTTGACAATGCTTCATATCTTTAGACGTACAGACATAATATTTCAATGTGGTTTCATCTATATTTGAATTAATGAAGACTTCTTGTACTGGTTGTTTAATGACTGTAAGGTTATCATATAATGTCTCATAATTTGATAAGTATGATTTCATATAATGGCCAAAAACAAATCTTGGTAAATACTTTGGATTTTTAAACGTAAAATCAGATTGTGTTTGATACCATTTCCAAAACTCTTCATCATCATCTAAATTTAAACTCATCTTTTTAGTGGGTAAGTTAATTAATAATTGACTACTATCATTTTGAAAAGGAACACCCTGTCCCATATTAAATTCATTATCGTAGACATCGACTTTTAATTGCTTAAAGTCTTTATGTTTAACGAGTTGTCTAAGTACACTTACACCTGCTGTACCCATGCCTATAATTGCTACTCGCATATTTAACATCATCCTTTTATATATTTGTATTATGTTGAATATTATCATATTATACCAATACGATTCTCGACTTCAAAATGTTTCACTATTAACACGATGATCCATTTCAAAACATAAATAATCATGTGTAACTATGTTAAAATTTAGATATTGAGGTGACTAAACAATGAAATTTTTATTAAAAACATTAATTGTTTTTATCATTGGATTTACTTGGGCTTCAAGAAAAAACAAAGCTGAATAAATAAAAAAACCAACATCATCTAATTAAAGATAATGTTGGTTTTTATTTTGATTATTGATGTTTTTGATCATCTTTATAAACATATAGCTTGAAGTATTTACCTTCTGTTTTCATTTCTTTATAGAAATCAGCAATAATTTCCGCATTACTTTCAGCCCATTTAATATCAGTCGCATATTGATGTTCACCAGGATTCATAGGATTCCATCTCATGCTATATAATGTATTTTGATCATCGTGAGATAGGAAGTGTTTATGAATAAAGTCTGCGCCACCTTTAATTGCTTTCTCTGGTGTATCCCAACCATGTTTTTTCGCATATTCAGCACCTGTTTTGATTGGATCTTCATCTAAAGCTCCAACGCCATAAAAATTATAATATTTTTTACCATCAATATTTACACCATTCGCAAGTTCACTTTTTACTGAACCTGTTTCTAATAATGCATGAGAAATTAAATAGACTTCATTAACATGTTTTTCTTTTGCAGCATTTACAAAAGCATCAGTATGTTTCAATAATGTAGGTCGATCGAACAACATACGTTTGATACGATTTTTATCAATCCCTTGATATTTAGATAAATCTAAAAATTGATATTTTTGTTTATCATCATCGATAAATTTACTACTATCCATTGCACCTTTAATTTCACTTGCTGATGCATCTCTCCATGCATTATTGTTTTTATTCGATACTTGTTGACTTGTATAGTTATCTATTTGTTTTGCAGCAGCTTTATCAAGCGTGACGTTCACATGTTGAACTTTCTCTACTTCATTTACTTTTTTGAAAAATATCTGATC
This sequence comes from Staphylococcus sp. HMSC069E10, assembly GCF_001809205.1. NCBI lineage: Bacteria > Bacillati > Bacillota > Bacilli > Caryophanales > Staphylococcaceae > Staphylococcus > Staphylococcus sp. HMSC069E10. The sequence continues at coordinate 18,227 of NZ_KV796469.1, forward strand.
AGAAATCATTGAGAAAAAAATGAAGCCAGCTGCTACTAAAATAATAAGTAACCCTATTAGGCCTATAATAGAACCTTTTCTGTGCTTTGTCATATTCACACCTCTTAGGTTAATGTTGTAATTTCATTTATAGAAAAGTCATCTATGATAATAAATTCTAACATTTTTAATTCTCATAAACAATTTTATAATTATAATGTTACATATTCATAAAATAAAAGTAACAAAATTGAAATTTAATAAAAAATAAAAAGTAATGAAATACTCAACATTTCATTACTCAATGATTTTTATCTATTAAATAAATATAGTTATTTGTAGTAAGGTTAACATATTTAATTATTCGTTATTTCTTTTATAATCCATCATAATAAAACTGACAGCTTGCGATCTATTCTTATAATAATATTGATTTAAATCAATTGTCCCTTCAATATCACCATCACGATACATCATTTCATTTGTAAAATTATTTATCATTACAAATTCAGAACGATCTCTAATGACGTCTAAATCATCATGTCTTGCAAAAAAGTGCTCAAGATTTAAATGTGCGTAATCCAACTTCATACCTCCTATATTTTATTGTACAAATGTCGAATATTAATCTTACAAACTTGTTAAAGCCATATATCATCCAATCCAACGATTCTATGTTTACTATTTAACACCTATTTATTAAATTAAGCAAATGAAAATTCACGATACCTCATGTAGAATTTATACATCCGGAAATATTGTTTATGTACATAACTAAGGAGAAAGAATAACTATTTCAGATTTTAGTTCATTACACATAAAATATCATAAAATGATTCATCATTTGTTAAGACAATACCGTATCACTTATAATTATGATGAATTTTATCAATTATTATTAATAAAATTGTGGGAAATCTCCAAAATTTATAACCCATCTTCTTCTGTATCTTTATCCTCTTTTATTTATCAGCGATTAAAGTTTTATCTTATTGATCTTTTTAGAAAGGAGCAATTGAAGATTGACTGCTTAGATATTGCAGCGTTAAATCATTCTTTAACTTATACATTGAAAGATGAATCTTTTTTTAATGATTTCAAATATATTTTAAATTCAAATGAATATCAATGGCTGATATATTATCTTCGTGGATACAAACAATATGAAATCGCTAAAAAGATGAATGTCTCAGACACTACAATTAAAAAATATAAATCTTCTGCCCGTATCAAACTTCAGCAATATTATTTAGAAGGTGATTGGCATGTTACCTCATAATACTTTCGATTTGTTATACATTCAAACTTTAGAAGGTTCCACAATTCAGACTAAATGTTGTTTTAAAACATATGATATGATTCTACCCTTTCATATTAAAAAGATTGTCATATACTATCTAGAACAATTTAATAAATCATATACACAACAACTTAAATTAGCTAAACGCTTATTATCTATCAATAAACTAGTTCCTATTTATATTTCTAAAGACGTCATTTTATTTCCAATCAAACATCAACGTGCACCCATACAAATATATTTTAATGCGCAACGTATTATTGGATTAACGTCTTCTCAAAATAAAACCATTATTACCTTTGATAATTCAGCTCAATGCGTAGTGGATGAGCCTTACATTTTAGTTTATAAAAAATGGCAAGAAAGTATTCTATTAGCCTATTTAATTAATAAGACGACTTCTTTTCATTAAACTTATATTCAAGTAATCTTTTAGTAAACAAAGCAGTCACAAATCTTATGAGATACAAACTGACAACCAAACTAATAATGGCAAAAACTAAGATTAATACAAGATAGATTAGACTTAATTCTGCTTTAGGATTTATAAACTGATTGACTACTGCTAAACTTGCGATAAATCCAGCTAAAAACCATCCTAGTAATAGGATGTAGGTGAGAACAAATAATATAATTAATAAGAAAAAATATCCATTTGAAAAATGTTTATTTCGAAAAATATGAACCTGTAAAAATTGATTAGCAAAACGAGTAGGTTTCATAAATTTCTGTTCTGCATTATTAAATGAAGCATTATTTTGTTCAAAAGTATGTTCTAATAATTGCTTTTCTTTTTTATTTAAAAACCACAATTGTTTTCTTACTTTTTCTCTAAAAGCAGTTTCTTCCATAACTTAATTCCTTTCTATTTAATTATATTCATAAATTTTAACTGAACACCGATTTTAAAACAAACTCAATAAAAAAGAAAGATACTTTATTACTCCCTCTCTTTGATATTCATATAACACTAAAACCGAGTCTAAGACATATTTGTAGTCTTAGACTCGGTTGGTCATAATTAGATATAGTGATTTTATAATATTGATAATCCAGAACTTTTAATATCTTTTGCAAATCCTTGAACTGTATCCACTGGCAATTCATTAATATCGCGTCCAAGATTATTGTTAACTTTCTTAACAACATCTGCTGGACAAGTGATAATATCGGCGCCAATTTCATTAGCTTGGATAACATTGAACACTTCACGGCAACTTGCCCATAATAATTTAACACCATTTTTACTATGTGCGACTTTTACAGATTCTTTCATTAAAGGAAGTGGATCTACACCCGTATCAGCAATACGTCCCGCAAAGACAGAGATATATGTAGGTACACCTTCAGTCACTGCTTCTGTAATAGCTTTAACTTGTTCAATTGTATAAACAGCAGTTACATTTAAACGAACATGATCAGCTGATAACTTTTTAATTAATTCAATTGTAGACTCACCTTTTGAGTTCACAATTGGAATTTTAACAAACACATTGTCTCCATATTGCTTTAAAATTTCTGCTTCTTTCTCCATTGTATCTAAATCATCTGAGAATACTTCAAATGATATAGAAGCATCAGGAATTTCACGTACTGCTTCTTCTGCAAAAGCTTTATAATCTGTTACACCTGCTTTTGCCATTAAGCTAGGATTTGTTGTAAAACCATCTACTTCTTTATTTTTGTATGCAGCTTTCATTTGTTCGATATCTGCACCATCGGCAAATACGTCTACATTTAATTGAGTCATAAAATCTTCCCTTCTCACTTATATTACGAATATAGCTTGCTTTACGAAAAGACACCATACGTATGATTATTTTTTTATGTACAGGATGTTTTACTATTTCGTTAAGTTATTTATATCATGCTTTTTTTGTGTATGCGAATGTTTTGCTTTGAATTTTCTGAAAATTAAAACCTTATGATATAGGTACTATTAAAAATGAAATTAAATGTGGTAATATTATTTAATGGTATAAATCGGAGGTATATTATGTCTAAATCAAAAAAATATTTTTATATATCAGTTATTCTTTTAATTATTAGCTTTTATTTTAATACATTTAATCCTTTATTAAGCATTCAATTTAAATCAATAAAAAATTTATTAATTGCATGTAGTATTGTAAATGTTGTCATCCTTATGGCCTCAATTATATTTTCTGATAAAGCAATTAAACATTTAAATTATAAAAATAAAGATTGGATTAAGACCGCTTCTAAAATATTACCTTATCTCATATTGGTAGTAATTTTGTTTCATATTTTTGCTTCTATTACAACGTTTGGCATTTTTTCATAATCAAATACGCATAAAATAATATATAAAGGTGAGTATGTTATGCAATATATAACCGTGTTTATAGGTGGTATGTTGGGCGCTTTATTAAGATTTTTGTTTTCCTTTATGAATCAAAGTAACACCTTTCCAATTGGCACATTGATAGCTAACCTGTCAGGTGCTTTTCTTATGGGTTATCTATCTGTAGTAATGATTAAGTTATTTAAAGATCACCCTAAAATTAAAAAAGGTATTACAACTGGTTTTTTAGGCGCTTTAACAACATTTTCAACATTTCAATTTGAGTTAGTCACATTACTTTACAGCCATCATATTATCTTAGCTTTGGTTTATGCATTTATAAGTTATTGCTTTGGTGTTATCTTGTGCTGGATAGGTATGACATTAGGAGGTCTTACATCTTGATACAAGCTCTTTTAATTATGATTGGCGGTGGTTTAGGCGCTGTCGTTAGAGCATGGCTAACTGATGTCACTAAATCCAAATGGTCTACTTCAATACCTATTGCTACTTTAATCGTCAACTGGATTGGAAGTTTTCTCATTGGTTTAACAACTGGCCTCTCTATTCACTTAAACTGGATACATATGTTTTTTATTACTGGATTTTTAGGAGGTTTAACGACATTTTCAACCATGTCTTATGAGCTTGCGCAATGTCTAACACCGTCTTTTAAACTTTTTAAATTTATGATGTATTCTCTATTGCAATTTGTTATAGGATTTATTGCTTGTTGGATTGGTTTTATAATATAACAAAAGAGTGAACTGTGTAGTAAATTAACCTACAAGTTCACTCTTTTTTAATTAAATTTATTGACCTTCAAATGTATCTGGATCAGGTCCTATACGTTGATCTTTATTTAAATCATCAATTCGTTTCATTTGCTCTGCTGATAATTCAAAATCAAATACATCTATATTTTCTTCAATTCTGCTTGATGTAACTGATTTGGGAATAACGACGACGTTATGTTGCATATTCCATTTAATAATAACTTGTGCTGCTGATTTATTAACTTCTTTACCAATTTCATTTAACGTTTCATCGTTTAAAATTTGAGCATTCATAAATGGTGACCAAGATTCCATATAAATATTTTGAGCTTCTAAATATTTTCTAAGTTTTTCTTGAGTAAAGTATGGATGAAATTCTACTTGGTTAATGACTGGTTTAATTGACACTTGTGCTAATAATGCTTCAAAATGATCTGGATTAAAATTACTAACTCCAATGTTTTTAACTTTATTATCTTTATATAAATCTTCCATACCTTTCCATGTATCAATCATTATGGCTTCATTTGTCCCTGGCCAATGTACTAAGTATAAATCTAAATAATCTAACCCAAGTTTTTGGATACTAGTTTCGTAGGCTTGAGCCACATTTTTACGTCCGAAATCTTCGAAAAATAATTTTGATGTTACGAAAATATCTTCTCTATTTAAACCTGTTGATTCTAATCCTTCTTTGATACCTTGGCCTACTTGTTCTTCATTTCCATATACTTTAGCAGTATCTATGCTACGATACCCAGATTCAATAGCATGTTTAACTGCTTCTTTACAAGTATCGTCATTTTCTACTCGAAATGTTCCAAGTCCTAACATTGGCATTTGATTTCCATTATAGAATTCAATATAGTCCATCTTACTTCCTCCTTTAAAAATAACTATTCTGTATATACCCTAAAAGTATATTTATGAACATCGCTTATAATAAAAAAGTACCATCAAAATTTAAAATTTTGATGGTAGCCTCTCTTAGTTAAATGATTCAATTTTATCCATAATATTTTGTAATTCATCGACATTATATTGAATACGTCCATGGAATACAAATTTGTTAAAGAATTCGTCAAGTTGTTCAGGACCAACTAAAACCTTAACACTTGAACTTTGTGCATAGTTTGAAATCGTTACGTCTTTATCATGTTTAGGATTAAAATATAAAATTGATGTTGGCGTATATTTAAGTCCTAATTCTGTTTGTAAATCTGTAGCCAACTTCTCAATTGCAGAAAGTTGATCAGAATAATTAATAAATGATAGTTTCGAATGATTATCTTCATGTTGATCAAGAACTAACGTTTGAGGCGCTTGTGTATTTAAATCAAGTGTATCAAATACTTGCTTCAGCATTGGTAATTCTTGAAATTGTGCGCCACTAATTCCATTATAAACATGACCTTTTAATAATTGTGAATCAATGATATATAAACCAGTTCTAGTAAGCACAAGATGGCTAATACGTTGAATATTATTAAACTCATTACTTGGTAAAAAAATATTAGCCATTATATGCATATCTTCACGTCTAATACGTTTTTCTTTAACTAAACGGTCTCTAATACCAATGAGTCTCATATCAGTCACGTATTCACTTTTATTTTTAGAAAATAATTTCAAAGCATCAATTTCACGTTCTTTTCCATTAACTGTAACTTCAAATTCTTCTTTTTGTTTCGTTACTTGTTTTTTATTTTCAATACGTTCTTTTTCAAGTGCTTCCTCATGTGAAGATTTGAGTTGTTGCTCCTTGAGATTGTACTCTTCATTCGCTTTGTGTTTCATATTATTTTTACTTTTCAAAGCAACTAAAAATAGAATAAAACATATAATCGCTATGATTATCGCTGCAATTAAACCAATCTCAACCGGTCCAAATGAATTCATTAGATAACGCTCCTTTTAAACTGTCAATATCTATCTATTATAATAGAAATAGACGATAATTTCGAGGTTTAACCTAATTAACTGCTATATATCCTATGTTATTTTTGAACGGCATCTTTTAGGACATTCACTTTATCTAATTTTTCCCATGGTAACAATACATCAGTACGACCAAAATGTCCGTATGCAGCTGTTTGTTTGTAAATAGGATGTTTTAAGTCAAGCATTTTAATGATACCTGCTGGTCTTAAATCAAAATGTTTTCTTACCGCTTCAACTAATTGTCCTTCAGAAACTTTACCTGTTTTAAATGTATCAATAGCAATAGATACAGGTTCTGCTACACCAATTGCATAAGCTAATTGCACTTCACATTGCTCAGCTAATCCAGCTGCTACAATATTTTTTGCAACATATCTCGCTGCATATGCCGCAGAGCGATCTACTTTTGTAGGATCTTTACCACTGAAACAGCCACCTCCATGACGAGCATAACCACCATATGTATCTACAATAATTTTTCTTCCAGTTAAACCAGCATCTCCTTGAGGACCCCCAATAACAAATCGACCAGTTGGATTAATAAAGAATTTAGTTTCATCATCAATTAAACCTTCAGGCACAGTCGGATAAATGACATGCTCTTTAATATCTTTTTGGATTTGTTCTAATTCAATGTCTTCAGCATGTTGAGAAGATACCACAATCGTGTCAATACGTTTAGGTTTATCATTTTCATCGTATTCTACTGTTACTTGAACTTTACCATCTGGACGTAAATAACCTAAGGTACCGTCTTTACGCACATCTGATAAGCGTTTCGCTAGTTGATGTGATAAAAAGATTGGAAGCGGCATATATGTTTCGGTTTCATTTGTTGCATAACCAAACATTAATCCTTGGTCTCCGGCACCTGTTGCTTCAATTTCTTCTTCAGATATATCATTGCGATACTCAAGTGCTTTATCTACACCTTGGGCAATATCAGGTGATTGTTCATCAATAGCTGTTAAAACAGCCATTGTTTGATAATCGTAACCATATTTAGCTCTTGTATAACCAATATTTTTGATTGTTTCTCGTACTACTTTAGGAATATCTACATATGTAGACGTTGAAATTTCACCAGAAATTAAAGCCATACCTGTTGTTACTGTTGTTTCACAAGCGACACGTGCATTAGGATCATCTTTTAAAATTTCATCTAAAATCGCATCAGATACTTGATCGGCGATTTTATCTGGATGCCCTTCTGTCACTGACTCTGATGTAAATAAACGTTTATTATAAGTCATGATTTGCTCCTTTTTTTAACTATATTTACGAAAATTCTCTTTTGACAATGAGCTTAAAATAAAAGAGCCTTCTCAACTATCTAGATAGAGAGAAGGCTCTTAAACGTCCATTCGCTCTTATCGTTCAGACAAATATTGCGTCTGCAAACGGTTTGGCACCTTTCTTTTAAAAAAAGAGGTTGCTGGGTTTCATTGGGTCCATGTCCCTCCACCACTCAGGATAAGAGAATCCGTTAAGACCTATACTACATAAATACTTTAAAATTGTCAATTTTGATTTTTAAATGTTCTTTTATTTACAATGGAATAATTAAATTATTATGTTATACTTTTTAATGTAAGGGCTTACATATATAAATGAATAGATATTTGGAGGGATGTTGTATGTCAATAGATACATACAGTGAAACACCTAAAATCAAACACTTATTAGAGAAGGAAACGACTTTATTTCAACTTTCTACTACTCAGCTTTATTACAAGATTTTAAATAATAATGAAGGTGAACTTACTGAACTTGGCGCAATTAATATGAGTACAGGTAAATATACTGGTCGTTCACCAAAAGATAAATTTATCGTTAACGAACCTTCATATCGAGACAATATTGATTGGGGAGACATTAATCAACCTATAGATGAAGACGTGTTTTTAAAATTATACAACAAAGTATTAGATTATTTAGATCAAAAAGATGAATTATACGTTTTTAACGGTTATGCCGGAAGTGATAAAGACTCACAATTAAAATTAAAAATTATCAATGAGCTTGCATGGCATAATTTATTTGCACAAAACATGTTTATCCGACCTGAATCTATTGAGGAAGCAAGTCATATTAAGCCAAATTTCACTATCGTTTCTGCCCCTCATTTTAAAGCCAATCCAGATGTTGACGGTACTCATTCTGAAACATTTATTATTGTTTCATTTAAACATAAAGTGATTTTAATTGGTGGTACTGAATACGCTGGAGAAATGAAAAAAGGTATCTTTTCAGTGATGAACTACTTATTACCTATGCAAGATATTATGAGTATGCATTGTTCTGCCAATGTTGGAGAAAAAGGTGATGTTGCTCTATTCTTTGGATTATCTGGTACAGGAAAAACAACATTATCAGCGACGCCAACTCGCAAATTAATTGGCGATGATGAACATGGCTGGAATAAAAATGGTATTTTTAACATTGAAGGTGGTTGCTATGCAAAAGCTATCCACTTATCTAAAGAAAAAGAACCTCAAATTTATAATGCCATTCAATATGGTACTATTCTTGAAAATACAATTGTTAATAAACGTGGCCATGTTGATTTTGATGATAATACGAACACAGAAAACACACGTGCTGCTTATCCAATTCATCATATCGATAATATCGTATTACCTTCTAAAGCTGCACACCCTAATACAATTATCTTCTTAACTGCAGATGCATTTGGTGTACTTCCACCTATTTCTAAATTATCTAAATCTCAGGCAATGTATCATTTCTTAAGTGGTTTTACGTCAAAATTAGCTGGCACAGAACGTGGCGTGACAGAACCTGAACCATCATTTTCAACATGCTTTGGCGCTCCATTTTTACCTTTGCATCCTACTAAATATGCGAATTTACTTGGTAAGTTAATTGATGACCATGATGTTGATGTATATCTAGTAAATACAGGATGGACTGGTGGAAAATATGGTGTTGGACGTCGTATCAGCTTACATTATACACGTTATATGGTAGATCAAGCTATTTCTGGCAAGCTAAAACAAGCTACATTTACTAAAGATGAAATATTTGGTTTAAGTATACCAACTGAAATGGAAGATGTGCCTAAGACTATTTTAAATCCAATCCATGCTTGGAATGATCCTGAGGCTTATCGTCATCAAGCTAATGACTTAAAAAAACGTTTTGAAGAAAACTTCAAAACATTTGGAGATGAAGTAAAAGATATTGCTAAAGATGGTGGATTTAGTCATTAATAATATATCTAAACAAAAGACTTACATGATGACTGTTATAGTCATCTTTGTAAGTCTTGTTCTATATTATTCATCCATTGATGTATATAATCTAAAACTTCTTTCAATGCTTTCGGTCTTGGGACATGGCCTTCGTCAAGTTGATAAAATGTATCATGTTTGACCCCTTTACGTTCTAGTTGTTTTTGAAGAAAATACGCTTGATGTATACCCACTTGCCAATCTTTACCACCATGTACAATTAAAATAGGTGGACTGTTTTGATTCAACGTACGTATCGCATTTCTTTGTTCATATGCCTCTTTATCTTTTTTCGGATGACCTACCATACGTCTTAGCATTCCCCTTAAATCCACACGTTCTTCATACATTAAATGAACATCTGAAACGCCACCCCAAATAATATAACTATCAACTGGATCATCCTGAAATGATAATAAACCTTGAATTCCACCTCTTGAAAATCCAATCATATGGACGAAAGCTTGGGGATACTTATTTTTTAATAGTCGAATAAGTACTGTTACATCATGTAAATCAGCATTACAAAATTCATCTTTTCCTTCACTACCATTACTTCCTCTATAATAGGGACCTATAACTAATGTATACGGATCAGAAAATTGCATGAGTCTTGAAGCTCTTACTCTACCAACTTGCCCTTTTCCACCACGTAAATACACTACAATTCGTTTAACATTATGATACGCTGGGATCATCTGTAACGCTTTTACATTTAATTCGTCTACTGTATAAGTTATTTCCTCAAATCGATGAGTGTTGGATTCAACAGGCATTGTTCTAATATTTGTAATACCCAAGATCTTTCACCCTTTCTAAACATTTTAAAATTGCTTCATCTTTAATTAAATAACTTTTTTGGTGCTCAGGAATCTCATTAACTAGATGAAATAATATAGGACCCTCCGTTTCCAAATAATCATGTTTATGTTCAATTGATTTCACTTTAATCACGTACACATCTTTTTTAAAAAGTGACTTATCAAAGGTATGAACTTGATATTGCGCGATATAATATAAGGCTTCTACCTTTCCACCTGTTTCTTCATAAAGTTCTCTAGCAATCGCTTGTTGACTAGTTTCATTAATTTCAACTTTACCTCCAGGGAACTCGATACCTCTTTTAGAGTGTTTAGTGAATAATAATTGATTTTGAAATATCGGAATAGCTAAAACGTGGTTTCCATTCGGTATATCGTTATCAGTTTTATATTGCATCGTGACTCGTCTATCATCTTGATCGATAAACTCCATATCACTCATCCCCCTCTTAAATATGGTAGAATTATTTAATAATCAAATGTCTATAGGAGGTTTATTTATGCTTAAAAAATTATTTCTAAGCATCATTCGTATTTATCAGCGTTTCATCTCCCCTATGACACCACCAACATGTCGATTCTATCCTACTTGTTCTGAATATACTAAAGAAGCTATAGAAGTATATGGCGCATTTAAAGGTGGCTATATGGGAGTAAAACGTATTTTAAAATGCCATCCATTTCATGAAGGTGGATTTGATCCCGTACCTTTAAAAAAAGACAAACATACACATCATCATTCATAAACAGATAATGCATTTATATTGACTTTAGGAGGATTGAAATATATCAATCCTTCTTTTAATTTGCCTATGCCTTGTGTAAAGTCTGTTTCAAAATAATATCCATCTGGAGTAATATCTCCTGGATAAGACCCTTCTTTTGCTAATAAAGCAGTAAAATATCGACTAAGTCCATATTCATACATCCCACCAACGATCACTTTAATATCTTTCTCTTTTAATAAGTGAATGAGTTCTAATGCTCTATCTATTCCTCCCAGTCTAAATGGTTTAACCACAACTGCAGTTATAGGATATTGATGAATAATTTTTAAAATTGATTGTACATCCGTTGCTTTTTCATCAATAGCAATAGCAGGATAATGCGTAACATCTATATAGCTTAAATCATTTAAATCTTTAAATGGTTCTTCAACGTATAGAAGATTGTGTTGATCAATCTCTTTTAATAATTGAAATTGTGACATATCCAGTGATTCATTTGCATCGAGTGCAAGACTAAATTCAAATGGAAGTTCATTGCGTAGCTTTTTTATATCGTTAATGAGATGAGAACTCCATTTTAATTTAATACGTGCTGGCTTTGTGTCTTTAAGTGTTTGTAATTGTGAAGAAGATAAACCACTTACTGTTGCCCCATATTCAACGTTAAAGCACGGTTGTGAATAAAACATCTGATAAACCGCCATCACAACAGTACATCTAGTAGCTGGATAACTATCTAATACATCAAGATAAGGTAACCAGTCACTAAATGTATTGAATGATTGATTTAAAATCTTTTTTGACCATTGTTGTATTCGTATTTTTACTGTCTCAATTGTTTCAGTATCATACCAATCCGTTTCAAATGCATTACATTCACCAAAATAATTTTTCCCTTCATCAGAAATAAATCGTACTATGAGTGCTTTACGATGTGTCATTTCGACTTTAGGCGTCGTAATCGGAGAATGAAACGGCGCGGTATAGTAATAAAATTGTATATCAATGATTTTCATTTAATGATCCTCAGTTCCAACTTTATTACGTTGTAATTTTCCAGTAGAAGTATAAGGTAATGCATTGACGTGTTGATATATCTTAGGAACTTTATATTTTGCTAAATGTTCTTGTAAAAAATTTATAAGATCATTAACCTCAATTGTTTCACTTGCGACATAGTAAAGCGCTGGAATCTGACCCCAAGTCTCATCTTCTTTAGGTACACATACTGCATCTATAATTCCATTGAATGTTTTAGCTACTGTTTCAATTTCATAAGGATAGATATTTTCTCCACCACTAATAATAAGGTCTTTACGTCGATCATAAACCATTACAAAACCATCACTGTCTATTTCTGCAATATCTCCTGTTTTAAAGAAACCATCTTCAAATGTGTTATCCAAATCTTTAGGATACAAATATCCGTTCATTACACTGTCGCCTTTGATAAGTAATTCACCATGTCCCTCTTCATTAGGTTGTTTAATACATACTTCAACATTATCACTTGGTTTACCTACTGTATCATATCGTTTAGCTAACATATCTGGCGAAGCGGTTAGGAACTGCGAACATGTTTCTGTCATTCCAAAAGAATTATAAATAGGTAATTGATAACTCAATGCCTGTTGTATGAGCGTGGATGATAATTTAGCACCCCCAAGTAATATTTTTTCAATTGAGTATGGTTTATTTAAACCAGCATCCATTAGCCACTTTAACGTTTGTGGCACAAGTGACACATGTGTAGGATATTCGTTTTTAATAATAGTCAACATATCTTCAGTATTATATTTATTTAATAAACGTACAGTAAATCCTTCAATCACAGCACGTAAAATCACGCTAAGTCCTGAAATATGATAAATTGGAAGAACCGATAACCATGTCGTTTGTTGATCAAATCCTAGACTTTCTTTACAACCTAATGCACTTGCATAGTGATTTTTAAATGTTTGAGGTACTGCTTTTTGGGGTCCTGTCGTCCCTGATGTAAACATAATAGATGCAATACGATGAATATCAAATTGTTTATGATTAGGCGTATCAGGATAATCATTGAGTTGATTAAATGAGAGAACTTGATGTGAAGATAAATCGAACTCTTTTGTAGTTAAAATAAGTTGAACATTCACTGAGTTCATTTGATTAGTCATTTCAGTTGTTGTTAATCGTGTATTGATCATTGCAATTTCAATTTGCGCTAACCAACATGCGTGCACTAAAATAACAGAATCAATGTCGTTTCCAATATATAGTCCTACCCTACTTTCATTTAAAGATAATAATTTTTTTGAAAGCTGATACGCTGTAGAATATAATTGATTATATGTTAATGTATACTGACCATCTATAACCGCGATTTTGTTTTTGTTTTTTATACTTTGCTCTTTTAACCAAAATTCCAAAATTCATTCCTCCAATAGTTATACACTCTATATTATAACGATTTTTAAATGACTTAACAGGACTCATGTTTGAATTTATTTTGTGATTGTTTTATTTTTAAAAAGATATTATCCATTTTAAGATAAATATAGTTGAATACTTGATATATCATATCTATAAAAAACTCAGAATGGAAAATAACCATTCTGAGCTACTGTACGGAGAGTAAGGGATTCGAACCCTTGAGACGCGATAAAGCGCCTACACACTTTCCAGGCGTGCTCCTTCAGCCAGACTCGGACAACTCTCCTCTATTCAATTAAATAAAAAAACAGAAGCGATGTTTCACTTCTGTTTATATGACTCCTACGGGACTCGAACCCGTGTTA
>NZ_KV796470.1:0-36942 GCF_001809205.1 Staphylococcus sp. HMSC069E10
GAGGTCTCTTTTTTTATGTCGAAATTTAGAAAAAGTGCTTGGAGCTAATGAATTGAGAAGAGATCAAACAACAGAAGTTGTAGCGTTTCTTTTATTTTTTTAAATTATCTATTAAAATAGGAGATATTTAAAGATATATGAGGAGAGGACTTAATTGAAATTACCTATCACTCAAAAACTTGATGATTTAATTCATCATCATGCTATCTCATTACATGTTCCAGGACATAAAAATATGACTATCGGTTATTTAGATGCATTATCTTTGAAAATGGATATGACTGAAATCACGGGTCTAGATGATTTACATCATCCAGAAGATACTATTTTAGAAAGTATGAATCGTGTGAATAAGCATCCTAATTATGATGCTTATTATTTAGTTAATGGTACAACTTCAGGCATTTTATCAGTTATACAAGCATTTACTCATATAAAAGGTCGTTATCTAATTAGCCGTAATGTACATAAATCAGTTTTTAATGCTTTAGATTTAACTCAACAGTCTGCAGATATTTTGCCTATGTACAGAAGTGATAAAAGTTACCAGTATTTAGCGCCTTTGATTGATACTAAAATGTTACGACATCAAAAACTCGCTGTCGTTACTTATCCAAATTATTATGGAGAATGCTTTGATATCAATCAGTGTGTTAAACAATTTCACGATTACAATATACCTGTTTTAATTGATGAGGCTCATGGTGCCCATTTTAATTTGAAACACTTTCCTAAATCAGCTTTAGAATCAGAAGCTGACTATGTTGTTCAATCGTATCACAAAACTTTGCCTACGCTTACTATGGGATCAGTATTATTTATTCATAAAAATGCACCTTTGAAAGATGAAGTTATTAAATATTTAGGTATTTTTCAAACTTCTAGTCCATCTTATTTAGTAATGTCGAGCATTGAACTAGCGCATCAATTTTATAATTCTTATGACAGTAGTCTCTTTTTCGAAAAAAGAAAACAATTTATTGAAACGTTAAGACAACAGCATTTTGAAGTTATTGAAGTCGAGGATCCATTAAAGCTTATTGTTCGAGCAAATGGGCATACGGGTTTTGAAGTACAACGTTATTTTGAAAAGAATCATATTTATATTGAATTAGCTGATGATTATCAAATACTCATTGTCTTACCATTGTGGCATTTTAATGATAGATATCCTTTCGAAACATTACTGCATAGAATAAAAACTATAAAATTACCTAAAAAAGCAAAAGAAAAGCTAGAGCCGGTTTTATTGCCGCTAGAAAAAAGTGTTTATGTATCAAAGTATATTAATCATGCATATTGGATAAATATTAATAAAGCACAAGATAAAGTATTAGCTCAACATATTGTGCCTTATCCTCCTGGAATTCCTGTGTTTTGGAAAGGAGAAAAAGTGACTAAAAATATGATAAAATTGATGCAATATTATCTTTCACATAGTGTACGTGTTGAAGGTATTAAAAACGATAAAATATTAGTTAAGGATGAATAATATGGCTGCATTTATAACGTTTGAAGGGCCTGAAGGTTCTGGGAAAACTACAGTGTTAAATCAGATTAATAAGTTGTTATCTGAAAATTATAATGTTATTTCTACTAGAGAACCAGGTGGAGTATCTACGGGGGAAGAAATACGTAATATCTTACTAGATGGTGAAAATATTGATATACGTACAGAAGCATTGTTATTTGCAGCATCTAGAAGAGAACATTTGGTTGAAAAAGTGATACCCGCTTTAAAAAATAATAAAGTAGTTTTATGTGATCGATATATTGACAGTTCTTTAGCATATCAAGGGCATGCACGGGGTATAGGTATAGAAGAAGTTAAAAAAATAAATGAATTTGCAATTAATGGACTTTATCCAGATTTAACAATTTATCTTGATATTGATGCTGAAGTGGGGAGAGAACGAATACTAAAAAATCAAAGAAGTCAGAATCGATTAGATAAAGAAACACTAACTTTTCATCAAAAAGTAATTGAGGGATATAAAACATTAATTAAAACTAATCCTGAGCGTTTTAAAGTAGTTGATGCTACACAAAACATCGAAAGTGTCGTAAGTGATACGTATGAGATCATTTTAAGTTACTTAAAAAACTTATGATATAATAATATGGAGAGGTGTATTAAAATGAAAATGATTATAGCGATCGTTCAAGATCAAGATAGTCAAGAACTTTCAGACCAACTCGTAAAAAACAATTTTAGAGCTACTAAACTAGCAACAACTGGTGGCTTCTTAAGAGCAGGAAATACAACATTCTTATGTGGTGTAGATGATGAACGTGTTGATGAAGCGTTAACCGTCATTGATAATACGTGTGGTAATAGAGATCAACTTGTTTCACCAATGACGCCAATGGGTGGTAGTGCAGACTCTTACATACCTTATCCTGTTGAAGTTGAAGTTGGAGGCGCTACAGTATTTGTAATGCCAGTAGAAAAATTCCACAGATTCTAAGCTTAATTTAACAATTAAATAAAGTTTTAAAAGATAATTTTCAAAGAGCCTGAAACATATTTTTTATGTTATCGGCTCTTTATCATATACATCATAATTAATTGCTAAATGATAAATGCGACTGAAAAATTTAATGATATAATTTTAAAATGAACTATGAATAGGGAGTATGCAAATATGGAGGAATTACAAAAATTAGCTAATGCGTTTCATTCGAATAAATTATCACATGCCTATTTATTTGAAGGTGATGATGCACAATCAATGAAACATGTAGCAATGGAATTTGCACAACTTATTCTTTGTAATGGAAATGAACAATGTGAGTTGAAATTGCGTAATTTTAATCATCCTGATTTTACATATATATCCTCTGAAGAATCTACTATAAAAAAAGAACAAATTGAACAACTTGTACGCCAAATGAACCAATTACCTATTGAAGGTACATATAAAGTTTATATCATAGAAGACTTTGAAAAGTTAACAGTTCAAGGTGAAAATAGTATCTTAAAATTTTTAGAGGAACCTCCAGAAAATACTATTGCAATTTTAATTTCTACTAAACCAGAACAAATATTAAATACGATTCACTCTAGATGTCAACATATGTATTTTAAACCGAGTGACAAATCGCATTTTATCGATAAACTTGTTGATAATGGTATGAATCGGGCTATTGCTGAAATGTTAAGTTCATATACGACACAAATTGAGGTAGCCAAAGACCTTAATGAAGAGTATGATTTAATTGAATTAAGAAAAGTAATCGTTCATTGGTGCGAATTATTATTAACAAATAAACCAATGGCCTTGATTGGTGTTATTGATGTGTTAAAAAATGCTAAAAATCGAAAACTACAACTTCTTACTTTGTCTGTTATCAATGCTTTTTTTGAAGATATGATGCATGCTAAAGTCGGAATTGAGAACAATTTCATTTTTACTGATCTTAAACCACTAATTAAGGAATACACAACACGATTAACACTTAATCAAATGATATTAATGTATGATCAAATTACAGAAGCACATAAAAAATTGATACAGAATGTGAATCCGATGCTCGTATTTGAACAAATCGTAATTAAAGGTGTGAGTTAAATGCCAAATGTAGTAGGTGTGCAATTTCAAAAAGCAGGTAAATTGGAATATTATGCGCCGAATGATTTAAAATTAGACAGTGAAGACTGGGTTGTAGTCGAATCTAAACGAGGCATTGAAATAGGTATAGTAAAGTTAGCTTCAAAATGTGTAAATGATGAAGATGTGACATTACCGTTAAAAGATATTCTACGTATTGCAACTGAAGAAGATATACAACAATACAATCAAAATGAAGAAGATGCAGAGCAAGCACTAATTTTATGTAAACAGTTAGTGAAAGATCAAGACTTAGATATGCGCTTAGTGAATTGTGAGTATACTTTAGATAAATCGAAAGTCATTTTTAATTTTACTGCTGATGATCGTATCGATTTTAGAAAGTTAGTGAAAGTATTAGCTCAAAATTTAAGAACACGTATTGAACTTAGACAAATTGGCGTTCGTGATGAAGCAAAACTACTAGGTGGAATTGGACCGTGTGGACGTTCATTATGTTGTTCAACATTTTTAGGAGATTTTCAACCGGTATCTATCAAAATGGCAAAAGATCAAAATTTATCATTAAATCCAACTAAAATTTCTGGTGCATGTGGACGTTTAATGTGTTGTCTTAAATATGAAAATGATTATTATGAGGAAGCTCGTGCACAATTACCAGATGTAGGCGATGAAATTCATACACCGGAAGGTACTGGACAAGTTGTAGGATTAAATATATTAGATATTTCGATGCAAGTGAAGATTGATGGTTTAGAGCAACCTTTAGAATATAAAATGGAGGAATTAGCTACATTTAATTAAGGAGAGTGTCTTTCTTTTGAATCGCAATGATTTATTCGAAAAAATTGTAAAATTAGAAAGTAACGTTAATGTATTAACTCAAGAGATGACTGAACTTAAATCTTTAGCTATTCAATTGATAGAAGAAAATGTAACGTTACAAGTAGAAAACGATAATTTAAAAGCGCTAATGGCTAAAAGTGAACAAGATGTTGAATCAACAAAAGTCAATAGTGAAAGTCAACATAATAAAAAATCAAATGAAAATGACTTTAAAAGTGCAATTAAAAATGTAAAAAAACCTTTACCAAGTAAAGACAATTTAGCTGTTTTGTATAGTGAAGGTTTTCATATTTGTAATGGCGAATTATTTGGTAAACATCGTTATGGTGAAGATTGTTTATTATGCATGAATGTTTTAAATAGTTAAATCCATAACAAAGAATGATAAATGGATGGTATAATTTTAATTTTTAGGAGAGATGAATTTCAACACAATAAAATTTCAGATTTTGTGTTGTGATACATCTCTTTTTTAGGAGATAACATATATGTTGAAGGAACAAGAAAGATTAGATGATTTAATTAAGGAGAACTTAAAAATCATTCAAAATGATGAGGTGTTTTCTTTTTCTACTGATGCACTTTTATTAGCACATTTTACTAAAGTACGAAAAAATGATAGCATTCTAGACTTGTGTGCCGGAAATGGTGTTATTGCTTTATTATTATCTGCAAAAAGTCATCAAAAAATAGAAAGTATTGAAATTCAAGAACAGTTGGCAGACATGGCTCAACGAAGCTTTAAATATAATCGATTAGAAGAGCGTTTATCTATGCATAATATGGATTTAAAAGATGTGTATCAAACGTTTAAACCCTCTCAGTTTACATTAATAACCTGTAACCCGCCTTACTTTAAACGTAATCAACTTCATCAACACCAAAAAGAAGCACATAAAATAGCACGACATGAAATTATGTGTAGTTTAGAAGATTGCATGTTTGCAGCACGGCATTTATTAAAACAGGGTGGACGTCTAGTTATGGTTCATCGTGCTGAACGACTTATGGATGTATTAACTGAAATGAGACAAGCTAATATCGAACCTAAACGTATTGTATTTATTTATAGTAAGCATGGTAAATCAGCAGTCACTATTGTTGTTGAAGGAAGAAAAAATGGTAATCAAGGTCTAGAGATTGCACCACCATTTTATATTTACAATGAAAATGGCGAATATAGTGAGCAAATGAAAGAGGTTTATTATGGGTAGTCACTTTGTATATATCGTACGTTGCAGTGATAACAGTTTATATACAGGGTATACGAATAATATTGAGGCACGTATAAATAAACACAATGCTGGGAAAGGTGCTAAATATACAAAAATAAGACGTCCGGTAGTGTTAGTATATCAAGAAATGTACGAGACAAAATCAGAAGCTTTACGTAGAGAATATGAAATTAAGACATTTACAAGACAAAGAAAACTAAAATTGATTGAGGAGGGATAATATGGCAACTTTATACTTAGTAGGGACACCGATAGGTAATTTAAGTGACATTACATTTCGAGCAATCGAAACGTTAAAACAGGTAGATATCATTGCGTGTGAAGATACGAGAGTAACTAAAAAGTTATGTAACCACTATGATATTACTACTCCATTAAAATCATATCATGAACATAATAAAGAGCAACAGACAGATTATTTAATTCAATTACTTAAAGAAGAAAATAATATTGCGCTTGTATCAGATGCAGGGTTGCCGTTAATTAGCGATCCAGGATATGAACTTGTTGTTGAAGCACATAAACATAACATTGCTGTAGAAACCATTCCAGGACCTAATGCAGGATTAACTGCACTAATGGCAAGTGGTTTACCTTCATTTACATATACTTTTTTAGGCTTCTTGCCACGAAAAGAAAAAGAAAAAGTGAATATTTTATCTCAACGAATGTATCAAGATAGTACTTTAATCATTTATGAGTCTCCATTTAGAGTGATTGATACACTAAAAGCGATTATTAAAGTAGATGCAAAAAGACGTGTAGCAGTAGGTCGTGAACTTACTAAAAAATTTGAACAAGTGGTTATGTTTGAAGTATCACAATTATTAGAAGCAATTGAAAATCAAGAGATTCCACAAAAGGGAGAATTTGTGATTTTAATTGAGGGGGCCAAAGCTCAAGAAACAAAGCAATGGTTTGAAGATGTAACGATTATAGATCATGTTAATCATTATATTGAGACTCAAAATTTAAAACCTAAGAAAGCGATAAAAGTAGTCGCAGAAGAACGACAGATGAAAACAAGTGAGATTTATGATATTTATCATAATATTAAATCGTAAAATTAATAAAAACTTGTATCATAGTGATAGAAAAATACCATAAAATATTAATTTATGGTAATGTTAATAAGATACGACAATGTATATTCTATATGGGTTATAATGAATAAGATAGATGTTTTATGATGATGTGTCGTCACAAACGTTATATTAAATATTCATTAGAAAATAATTAAAAATTTAGATAAAATTTAAAGTGAACTAGTCATTAAGACATGAACGAAAGGGAGGACTACTGATGGCGAAAGAAACATTTTATATTACAACCCCTATTTATTATCCTAGTGGTAATCTGCATATCGGTCACGCATATTCTACAGTTGCTGGTGATGTAATTGCACGATATAAACGTATGCAAGGATATGATGTTCGTTATCTTACAGGTACAGACGAACATGGTCAAAAAATCCAAGAAAAAGCGCAAAAAGCAGGAAAAACAGAATTAGAGTATTTAGATGAAATGATTGCTGGAATCAAACGTTTATGGGCTAAATTGGAAATCTCAAATGATGATTTTATTAGAACTACAGAAGAACGTCATAAACAAGTGGTAGAAAAAGTATTTGAACGTTTATTAAAACAAGGTGATATTTATCTTGGTGAATATGAGGGATGGTATTCTGTCCCTGATGAAACGTATTATACTGAATCTCAACTTGTAGACCCTGTTTACGAAAATGGTAAAATCGCAGGCGGTAAAAGTCCAGATTCTGGACATGAAGTTGAATTAGTTAAAGAAGAAAGTTATTTCTTTAATATTAATAAATATACAGATCGTTTATTAGAATTTTACGATGCTAATCCTGATTTTATTCAACCTCCATCTAGAAAAAATGAAATGATTAATAACTTTATTAAACCAGGATTAGAAGACTTAGCAGTTTCACGTACGTCATTTGATTGGGGGGTAAGAGTTCCATCTAACCCTAAACATGTAGTTTATGTATGGATTGATGCTTTAGTAAACTATATTTCTTCTCTTGGATATTTATCAGATGATGATTCATTATTCCAAAAATATTGGCCAGCAGATGTACATTTAATGGCAAAAGAAATCGTTCGTTTCCATTCTATTATTTGGCCTATCTTACTTATGGCTCTTGATTTACCTTTACCGAAAAAAGTATTCGCGCACGGATGGATTTTAATGAAAGATGGAAAAATGAGTAAATCTAAAGGTAATGTAGTAGATCCTAATGTTCTTATTGATCGTTATGGCTTAGATGCTACACGCTATTACTTAATGCGTGAATTACCATTCGGATCTGACGGCGTATTTACTCCGGAGGCATTTGTTGAACGTACTAATTTCGACTTAGCAAATGATTTAGGTAACTTAGTTAACCGTACGATTTCTATGATTAATAAATATTTCCAAGGAGAGCTCCCTGCATACCAAGGACCAAAACATGAATTGGATGAAGATATGGAAGCATTAGCACTTGAAACTGTGAAGAATTTCCATGACAATATGGAAAGTTTCCAATTCTCAGTAGCATTATCTACAGTTTGGAAGTTAATAAGTCGAACAAATAAATATATCGATGAAACCACTCCATGGGTTTTAGCTAAAGATGAAAGTCAAAAAGATATGTTAGGAAATGTAATGGCACACTTAGTTGAAAATATTCGTTTTGCGACTGTATTATTGCGCCCATTCTTAACACATGCGCCTAAAGAAATTTTCAAACAATTGAATATTAATAATTCAGATTTATACGAATTATCAAGTTTAGAGCATTATGGTGCATTACAAGAACCAATTATGGTTACTGAAAAACCTTCTCCAATCTTCCCAAGATTAGATTCAGAGGATGAAATTGCATTTATTAAAAAATCAATGCAACCACCTAAATCTAGTGAAGATGATAAAGAAGAAGTACCAAGTAAATCGCAAATTGATATTAAAGATTTTGATAAAGTTGAAATTAAAGCTGCAACTGTTATTGATGCAGAAAATGTACCGAAATCAGATAAATTATTAAAAATACAAGTTGATTTAGGAGCAGAACAACGTCAGATTGTTTCAGGTATTGCGAAATTCTATCGTTCAGAAGATATTATTGGCAAAAAAGTGGCTGTTGTAACTAACCTAAAGCCAGCAAAATTAATGGGGCACAAATCTGAAGGTATGATATTATCAGCTGAAAAAGATAAAGTATTAACGTTAGTAAGCTTACCGAGTGCAATTCCAAATGGTGCAATTATAAAATAAATATAGCCGTTAGGAGAGATAAAATGTTAATAGATACACATGTTCATTTAAATGACGAACAATATGATGAAGATTTAAGTGAAGTGATATCTCGTGCAAGAGAAGCAGGCGTTGACCGTATGTTTGTCGTGGGATTTGATACTAAGACAATTGAACGTACTATGGAACTGATTGATGAATATGACTTTATTTATGGTATTATCGGTTGGCATCCTGTAGATGCAATAGATTTTACTGAAGAACGTTTAGAATGGATTGAATCATTAGCTCAGCATCCTAAAATTATCGGTATTGGAGAAATGGGATTAGATTATCATTGGGATAAATCTCCAGCTGATGTTCAAAAAGAAGTGTTTAGAAAGCAAATTGCTTTAGCTAAACGCGTTAAGTTACCTATTGTCATTCATAATCGTGAAGCAACTCAAGATTGTGTAGATATTTTAATGGAAGAACATGCAGAAGAAGTTGGAGGCATTATGCATAGTTTTAGTGCATCACCTGAAATTGCAGATGTCATTATTAATAAACTTAATTTCTATGTGTCATTAGGCGGACCAGTCACATTCAAAAATGCAAAACAACCTAAAGAGGTCGCTAAACATGTTCCAATGGATCGCTTATTAGTTGAAACAGATGCACCTTATTTATCTCCACATCCTTATAGAGGAAAACGTAATGAACCTGAACGTGTCACGCTTGTTGCACAACAAATTGCAGATTTACGTGATATGACATACGAAGAGGTATGTCGTCAAACTACAGAAAATGCAGAAAGATTATTTAACTTAAATTAATAATCCTCAGTATGAGAAAGATGTAAAACATCATCTATCGTAATGCTATCTAATAGTGAATGACGATAATATGTGCATCTTTCTCATTTTTTATAGTATAACCGTTATAATAGAAATGAGATTAAGTGAAAGGTAATGGTAAATGAATATGAGAATAAATGAATTTATCGTTGTCGAAGGCAGAGATGACACAGAACGAGTTAAAACAGCTGTGGAATGTGATACGATTGAAACAAATGGAAGTGCCATTAATAGAGAAACGTTAGCAGTGATTCAGAATG
This sequence comes from Staphylococcus sp. HMSC069E10, assembly GCF_001809205.1. Classification (NCBI taxonomy): domain Bacteria; kingdom Bacillati; phylum Bacillota; class Bacilli; order Caryophanales; family Staphylococcaceae; genus Staphylococcus; species Staphylococcus sp. HMSC069E10. The sequence goes on from NZ_KV796470.1 coordinate 10,008, forward strand.
CTCAAGAAACAAGAGGCGTGATTGTATTAACTGATCCTGACTTTCCAGGTGATAGAATTAGAAATATTATTACTGAACACGTACCAGGAGTTAAACATGCCTATGTCGATCGTGAAAAAGCGAAAAATAAGCGTGGAAAAATTGGGATAGAACATACACATCCTGAAGATATAAAGAAAGCCTTAATGCATGTGAGTTCTCCTTTTGAAGAAGGAGAGGAGTCGATAGATAAAAGTGTATTAATTGATTTAGGTTTAATTATTGGTAAAGATGCGAGACGTAAGAGAGAGATACTTGGACGTAAATTGCATATTGGACATTCTAATGGCAAACAATTACTAAAAAAATTAAATGCTTTTGGTTATACTGAAGAAGACGTACGACGTGCATTATCAATGGATAAGGAGAATAATTAAAGATGGATAGAAAAGATATAGCTACACCTTCTAGAACAAAAGAACTATTAAATCAATTTGACTTTAATTTTAAGAAAAGCTTAGGTCAAAATTTCTTAGTAGATGTTAATATTATTCATAAAATTATTGATGCAAGTCATATTGATAAGTCGACAGGTGTAATTGAAGTGGGCCCTGGTATGGGCTCATTAACAGAACAACTCGCTAAAAGTGCTAAAAAAGTGTTGTCATTTGAAATCGATCAACGTCTAATTCCAGTTTTAAAAGAAACACTTCATCCCTACGACAATGTAACAATTATAAATGAAGATATATTAAAAGCTGATATAGCTGCATCTGTGAACACGTATTTAAATGATTGCGATAAAATTATGGTAGTAGCGAATTTACCTTACTATATTACGACTCCGATTTTACTTAATTTAATGCAACAAGATATTCCCATTGATGGTTATGTAGTGATGATGCAAAAAGAAGTTGGAGAGCGTTTAAATGCAGAAGTAGGTACAAAAGCATATGGTTCTTTATCTATTGTGACTCAATATTACACAGAAACGAGTAAAGTACTCACTGTCCCTAAATCAGTGTTTATGCCGCCACCAAATGTTGACTCGATTGTTGTAAAATTGATGCAAAGAGAGGAACCTCTTGTTTCAGTAGACGATGAACAAGCTTTCTTTAAACTTGCAAAAGCTGCTTTTGCTCAAAGACGTAAAACGATTAATAATAACTATCAGAATTTCTTTAAAGATGGTAAAAAATATAAATCACAAATTCATCAATGGTTAGAAAACGCAAATATTGATCCTAAACGTCGTGGAGAAACCCTTTCTATACAAGATTTTGCACGATTGTATGAAGAAAAGAAAAATTTCCCAGAATTAGAAAATTAAATTGTTGACAAAGTGTCGCTACCTTGATAAAATTTAAATTTTATTTGACATATTACTTCAAAATGTGATATTATGTAACCTGTAGCGAGGTGGAGCAATATGCCAAAATCAATTTTGGACATCAAAAATTCTATTGATTGTCATTTAGGAAATCGTATTGTACTTAAAGCCAACGGTGGTCGAAAAAAAACAATCGAACGTTGTGGAGTGTTAAAAGAGACATATCCTTCAGTATTTATTGTTGAATTAGATCAAGATAAGCATAATTTTGAAAGAGTGTCGTATACATATACGGATGTTCTTACAGAGAATGTACAAGTTTCATTTGAAGAGGATAATCATCAAGAAGTAGTTGCACACTAAATTCGAACATATAAATATAGAGTTGTTTAGTGTACTACAAACTCTATCATTAAAAACATATTGGGTGTTGGGCTGTTTAAGTTCAACACTCTTTTTAATTCTTAATCTCTTTTAATAAAATAATAATTTAAATAAATCAAGATTTGCAGTTGAAATTAAGATCATTTATCTCCTAATTTATTAACTTTTAATTATAATTTATAATGTAACTATCAAATATTTTAAGTCTTTATGTTAAAATCATTTTAATACTATTGATGAAGAGAGGGCGGAAAAATGATATATGAAACGGCACCAGCCAAAATTAATTTGACGCTCGATACACTTTTCAAAAGAAATGATGGTTACCATGAAATTGCTATGATAATGACAACAGTAGATCTGAATGATAGATTGTCTTTTCAGAAAAGAAATGATAATAAAATTGTTGTAGATATAGAACATAACTATGTTACTAATGATCATAAAAATCTCGCCTACCAAGCAGCTAAACTGATGATGGAAACATATCAACTTAAACAAGGCGTCACGATTTCGATTGATAAAGATATTCCGGTTTCTGCTGGATTAGCTGGGGGATCAGCTGATGCTGCTGCTACGATGCGAGGAATTAATCGTTTATATGAATTAGGCGCATCTTTAGAAACACTAAGCCAATTAGGCCTTCAAATTGGGACAGATGTTCCATTTTGCATCTATAATAAAACTGCTATATGTAAAGGGAGAGGCGAAAAAATTAAATTTCTAGACAAACCTCCTTCTGCATGGGTGGTATTAGCAAAACCTAATCTTGGAATATCTTCTCCAGATATTTTTAAAGAACTTAATTTAAAAGAGGATTATGATGTACATACAGAAATGTGTGAAGAAGCGATTAGACAGGGAGATTATATGAAATTGTGTAAGAGTTTATCTAATCGTTTAGAAACCGTTTCTATGTCTATGTATCCAGAAATTAAAAAAATTAAAAATAATATGTTGCGTTGTGGTGCTGATGGAGCACTAATGAGTGGGAGTGGACCTACTGTATATGCATTCGCTCAAAAGGAGAGCCAAGCAAAGAAAGTATATAATGCTGTAAATGGCTGTTGTAACGAAGTGTATTTAGTAAGATTATTAGGATAGAAAGGCTGGAACTTATGAGGTATAAAAGAAGTGAACGTATTGTCTTTATGACACAATATTTAATGAACCATCCAAATCAGTTAATTCCATTAACTTTTTTTGTGAAAAAATTTAAACAAGCGAAGTCATCGATTAGTGAAGACGTTCAAATCATCAAAAATACGTTCCAAAAAGAAAAATTGGGAACTGTAATTACAACAGCTGGCGCAAGCGGCGGTGTAACCTATAAGCCGATGATGAGCAAAGAAGAAGCAATCGAAATTATAGAAGAAATCATTACGATGCTACAAGAAAAAGAGCGCTTATTACCAGGTGGATATTTATTTTTATCGGACTTAGTTGGTAACCCATCATTACTTAATAAAGTAGGGAAACTCATTGCTAGTATTTACATGGATGAGAAACTAGATGCAGTAGTAACTATCGCAACGAAAGGGATATCACTTGCCAATGCAGTAGCAAACGTATTAAATTTACCTGTAGTAGTTATTAGAAAAGACAATAAAGTTACTGAAGGTTCTACGGTCTCCATTAACTATGTTTCAGGCTCATCAAGAAAAATTGAAACGATGGTCTTATCGAAACGCACATTAGCTGAAAACTCAAATGTGTTAGTTGTAGATGACTTTATGAGAGCAGGCGGTTCAATAAATGGTGTAATGAATCTTATGAATGAGTTTAAAGCAGAGGTGAAAGGGGTATCTGTACTAGTAGAATCAAAAGAAGTAAAACAAAGATTGATTGAGGATTATACTTCTTTAGTCAAATTATCAGATGTTGACGAATATAATCAAGAATTTAAAGTTGAACCTGGTAATATCTTGTCTAAATTTTCTTAAAAGGAGTTATACACCATGAAAACAATTAATACTAATAAAGCACCTGAAGCGTTAGGACCATATTCTCATGCAATGGTCGTGAATAATTTAGTATTCACATCAGGACAAATTCCATTAGATACTGAAGGAAACATCGTAAGTAGCGATGTCAAAGAACAAACAAAACAAGTATTAGAAAATTTATCTGTTGTACTTGAAGAAGCAGGTTCTGATTTAAACTCTGTTGTAAAAGCAACTATTTTTATTTCTGATATGAATGAATTTCAACAAATTAATGAAGTTTATGGTAGCTACTTTAATGAGCATCAACCTGCGCGAAGTTGCGTAGAAGTGTCTCGCCTACCAAAAGACGTTAAAGTTGAAATTGAATTAGTAGGTAAAGTTAAAGGAATATAATTTACTTAATTAACACATTGTCATGCTTCTAACCACACAAAGATATATATACTAGGGGGGCTCACTGCATGAAAGTGACAGATGTAAGACTTAGAAAAATACAAACAGATGGCAGAATGAAAGCACTCGTTTCTATCACATTAGACGAAGCTTTCGTAATTCATGATTTACGCGTAATCGAAGGCAACTCAGGTCTTTTCGTTGCTATGCCAAGCAAACGTACACCAGATGGTGAATTCCGCGATATCGCACATCCAATCAATTCAGAAATGAGACAAGAAATACAGGATGCTGTGATGAAAGTATATGATGAAACTGACGAAGTGATTCCAGATAAAAATGCTTCATCAGACGTAACAGAAGAATCAGACGAAGCTTAAAATAACAAAAATCAAATCATATTTTTGATAATGGTTATTTTATTAATTATGTAAGCTAAATGACGTGGGGACGAAACTCTAAATTCAAACTTGAATTTTGTTTCGTGCCCATTTTTATTGTTTTATCGATATTTTTTGAAAATTAAATGTATGATGCAAATAATTAAACTCTGTTTACAAAATTTGTTAAATCTTGAAACTATAAGTTGAGTTAAATTATAATTACTTGTGAAGTGCAAATTTTATTGGAGGATTATTATTCATGCAAAGAAATGCAATCATATTAGCAGCTGGAAAAGGAACACGAATGAAATCAAAGAAATATAAAGTGTTACATGAGGTTGCTGGTAAACCAATGGTTGAACATGTACTGACAAATGTTAAAAAAGCGGGCGTAAATCAAATCGTCACTATCGTAGGTCACGGGGCAGAACAAGTAAAAGAGACATTAGGTAATCAGTCATTATATAGTTATCAAAATGAACAATTAGGAACTGCACATGCAGTTAAAATGGCAGAAGAACATTTACATACTCAAGAAGGTACAACATTAGTAGTATGTGGAGATACACCACTTATTACTTCAGAAACTTTACAACGTTTAATTGCACACCATGAAGAAACACAAGCACAAGTTACTGTTTTATCGGCTACAGCTCAGACGCCTTTCGGGTATGGGCGAATCGTACGTGATCAAAATCATCACCTTAATCGCATTGTAGAAGAAAAAGATGCAACAAATGCTCAAAAAGACATCAATGAAATCAGCTCAGGTATATTTGCATTTGATAATAAAACGTTATTCGAAAAACTTAAACAAGTTAAAAATGATAATGCACAGGGTGAATATTATTTACCTGACGTCGTTACTTTAATTTTAGAAGATAATGGAAAAGCAGAAGTGTATCATACTGATGACTTTGATGAAATTATGGGTGTAAATGATCGAATCATGTTAAGTCATGCTGAAAAAGCGTTGCAACATCGTATTAATCATCATCATATGAGAAATGGTGTTACAATCATTGATCCAATCACTACATTTATAGGTCCAGATGTAGAGATAGGTATGGATACTGTTATTGAGCCAGGCGTACGTATCAATGGAAAAACATTCATTGGTGAAGATACACACGTTGGTCAATATTCAGAAATTAACAACAGTCGTATTGGCAATAAAGTTCATATTATACAATCAGTCATCAATGATTCTAGTGTAGGAAATAAGACCAAAGTTGGTCCATTTGCTCAATTAAGACCTGGTTCAAATCTAGGTGCTGAAGTTAAAGTGGGTAACTTTGTAGAAGTTAAGAAAGCAGAATTAAAAGATGGTGCAAAAGTATCACACTTAAGTTATATTGGCGATGCAGAAGTTGGTGAACGTACAAATATTGGTTGTGGTTCAATCACTGTTAATTATGATGGAGTAAATAAATTTAAAACAATCATTGGAAAAGACGCTTTCATTGGTTGTAACACGAATTTGATTGCCCCTGTAACAGTAGGAGATGGCGCTTTAATTGCAGCAGGATCGACGATTACAGATGACATACCTAAAGAAAGCTTAGCATTAGCACGCGCACGTCAAGTAACCAAAGAAGGTTACAATAAAAAATAAAGATTAATATAAGATACAAAAAGACTGTGTCATTTTTCTGTTAAAGGGAATAAATGAATATATAAATATAAAATTTTGAATGTATTACTATCATGCCAAGTTGAGTGATACGTAATAAACATATTATTGGTCAGTTTTTAGTGGAATATAGTAAAAATGCTAGAATTTTTATATAATAGTATTGTCTAAGTAAAAAATTGGAGGACTATAAATGTTAAATAATGAGTACAAAAATTCGTCTTTAAAGATTTTTTCTTTAAAGGGAAATGAACCATTAGCACAAGAGGTTGCTGATCGTGTAGGAATCGAATTAGGGAAATGTTCTGTTAAACGCTTCAGTGACGGTGAAATTCAAATTAATATTGAAGAAAGTATTCGTGGATGTGATGTATTTATCATTCAACCGACTTCTTATCCAGTTAACTTACATTTAATGGAATTATTAATTATGATTGACGCATGTAAACGTGCCTCTGCAGCAAATATCAATATTGTTGTTCCTTATTATGGTTATGCGCGCCAAGATAGAAAAGCGCGTAGTCGTGAACCAATTACTGCAAAATTAGTAGCAAATTTAATTGAAACTGCTGGTGCAAATCGTATGATTGCTTTAGATTTACATGCACCACAAATTCAAGGTTTCTTCGATATTCCAATCGATCACCTAATGGGCGTACCGATTATTGGACAATATTTTGAAAATGATCCTAACATCAACCCAGAAGAATGTGTTGTTGTATCTCCGGATCATGGCGGGGTAACACGCGCACGTAAATTAGCAGACATTTTAAAAACTCCGATTGCTATTATTGATAAACGTCGTCCTAAACCAAACGTGGCAGAAGTGATGAATATCGTTGGTGAAATTGAAGGACGTACAGCTATTATTATCGATGACATTATTGATACGGCAGGAACAATTACTTTAGCTGCTCAAGCATTAAAAGATAAAGGTGCGAAAGATGTATATGCTTGTTGTACACATCCTGTACTCTCAGGTCCTGCAAAAGAACGTATTGAAAATTCAGCGATTAAAGAACTTATTGTTACAAATTCAATCTTACTTGACGATAGTCAAAAACCATCAAACATCAAAGAATTATCTGTAGCTGGTTTAATAGCACAAGCTATTGTTCGTGTATATGAACGTGAGTCAGTAAGTGTATTATTTGACTAAAATTTACAAATGAGTTTGACTTATTATTTTTAAACATGTATAATTTATTCGTTCGTGATTTAACGAATAAATAAACACTTGCAAGCAATATTTAAATTGATGGGCAAGTGAGGAGAAGTTAAGACAATATATTATTATTGTTTCAACTTGAAAATGAAAGGTGGAAATACGAATGGCTTCATTAAAGTCAATCATTCGTCAAGGTAAACAAACTCGTTCTGACCTTAAAAAATTACGTAATACAGGTAAAGTACCTGCTGTTGTTTATGGTTATGGTACTAAAAACACTTCAGTTAAAGTAGATGAAGTTGAATTCATCAAAGTCATCCGTGAAGTTGGACGTAACGGTGTTATTGATTTAGGCGTGGGTTCTAAAACAATTAAAGTTATGGTATCAGATTATCAATTTGATCCACTTAAAAACCAAATTACTCATATCGACTTCTTAGCTATTAACATGACTGAAGAACGTACTGTTGAAGTACCAGTTCAATTAGTTGGTGAAGCAGTTGGCGCTAAAGAAGGCGGCGTAGTTGAACAACCATTATTTGATTTACAAGTTACAGCAACTCCAGAAAATATCCCAGAATCAATTGAAGTAGATATCACTGATTTACAAATAAATGATAGCTATTCAGTTGGGGATATTAAAGTATCTGGTGATTTCACAATTGAAAACGATCCAGAAGAATCTGTTGTTACAGTAGTTCCTCCAACTGATGAACCTTCTGAAGAAGAAATCGAAGCAATGGAAGGTGAATCAGCAACTGAAGAACCTGAAGTAGCTGGTGAAGACAAAGAAGACAAAGAAGACGAAGAAAATAAAGACGAAGAATAATTCGTTGATGACTATGTATTCACTTTAAGTGAGAATGTCTTTAATTAAATTGATAGAAAGAGCCTGATACATGTTCATATGTAGAAGGCTTTTTCTTATGTATATCGGACATTTAAAAAATGAATGTTAAAATAAAGTTGAAGATTGATAACTTATAAAAGAGTGGGTTACGAAATCATTGAATTTCTTTCCTACTCTCTTTTTGTATTATATTGAGTAATATTATAAAATAAGGAGTAATCGACACATATTAAATTAAATGTTCAAATCAATCAAAAAGATGAACACAATGGAGGTTGCAACGTATGAAATGTATTGTGGGTCTTGGTAATATAGGTAAACGTTTTGAACGAACAAGACACAATATTGGCTTTGAAGTGATTGACTATATTTTAGATAAAAATCAATTTACATTAGATAAACAAAAATTCAAAGGCGCTTATACTATTGAACGTTTAAATGGGGATAAAGTGCTATTTATCGAGCCAATGACTATGATGAATTTATCAGGAGAAGCTGTAGGACCTTTAATGGATTACTATAATGTAGAAGTTGAAGATTTAATCGTTTTATACGATGATATGGATTTATCTCAAGGGCATATTCGTCTACGTCAAAAAGGAAGTGCAGGTGGACATAATGGAATGAAATCGATTATTAAACATTTAGGTACAGATCAATTTAAGCGTATTCGTATTGGAGTAGGAAGACCAACGAATGGTATGTCAGTTCCAGATTATGTATTACAAAAATTTTCTAATGAAGAAATGATGACAATGGAAAAAGTAATTGAACATGCTGCACAAGCAGTGGAAGCATTTATTGAGACGTCTCGTTTCGATCATGTTATGAATGAATATAATGGAGAAGTCAATTGAGAATGATTATTTCTGACTATATTCAAAATGACAAACGATTCCAGGAACTTGACGAAGTCTTTGGCAACCAAAATATTTTAGTTACAGGTTTATCTCCCTCAGCCAAAGCAACCATTATTGCTGAAAAATACTTGAATGATGATAAGCAAATGCTATTAATCACAAATAATTTATATCAAGCAGACAAATTAGAAACTGATATATTGCAATACATTGATCATTCTGAAGTTTATAAATATCCAGTCCAAGATATTATGACAGAGGAATTTTCAACTCAAAGCCCACAACTTATGAGTGAACGTGTTAGAACTTTAACGGCATTATCTCATGATAAGAAAGGGTTATTTATCGTTCCTTTAAATGGTTTGAAAAAATGGTTAACTCCAGTAGAATTGTGGAAACATCATCAAATGACTTTAGAAGTTGGCGATGATATCGATGTGGATGAATTTTTAAATAAACTAGTAAACATGGGATATCGACGTGAGAGTGTCGTTTCTCACATTGGTGAGTTTTCTCTACGAGGCGGCATCATTGATATTTACCCCCTTATCGGTCAACCAGTTAGAATTGAATTGTTTGACACTGAAGTCGACTCGATTCGAGACTTTGATGTAGAAACACAACGTTCAAATGATAATGTTGAAAAGGTAGATATCACTACAGCGAGTGATTATATTATTACGGAAGATGTGATTAATCATCTTCAAACAGAATTACAAAAAGCATATGAACAAACACGTCCTAAAATTGATAAATCTGTACGAAATGATTTGAAAGAAACATATGAAAGTTTTAAATTATTTGAATCCACTTTCTTTGATCATCAATTACTTCGCCGTCTAGTTGCTTTTATGTATGACACACCTTCTACACTAATCGATTATTTCCAAAAAGATGCCATTGTAGTAGTTGATGAATATAATCGTATTAAAGAAACTGAAAAGACATTGACTACTGAAGTAGATGATTTTATCCAGAACTTAATTGAAAGTGGTAACGGATTTATTGGGCAGTCATTTATGGAATATGATGGGTTTGAAACGTTAATCAATCATTATCCAGTCACATATTTCACTTTATTTACATCGTCTATGCCAGTGAAGTTGCAACATATTATTAAATTTTCATGTAAGCCAGTGCAACAATTTTATGGACAATATGACATTATGCGTTCAGAATTTCAACGTTATGTAAGCAATAATTACACTATTGTAGTACTTGTAGAAACTGAAACGAAAGTTGAGCGTATTCAATCGATGCTTAATGAAATGCATATTCCTACTGTTACAAATATTCACTCAGAGATTGAAAGTGGACAAGCAATTGTAACAGAAGGTAGTCTATCAGAAGGTTTCGAACTGCCTTATATGCAACTTGTTGTAATTACGGAACGAGAATTATTTAAAACCAAACAGAAAAAACAACGAAAACGGACTAAAACAATTTCTAATGCTGAAAAAATTAAATCTTATCAAGATTTAAATGTTGGAGATTATGTTGTCCATGTGCACCATGGTGTGGGACGTTATTTAGGCGTTGAAACACTAGAAGTTGGAGACGTCCATAGAGATTATATTAAATTACAATATAAAGGAACCGATCAACTTTTTGTACCTGTTGATCAAATGGATCAAGTACAAAAATATGTTGCTTCAGAAGATAAATCGCCTAAATTAAATAAACTAGGCGGCTCAGAATGGAAAAAAACGAAAGCCAAAGTACAACAAAGTGTTGAAGATATCGCAGATGAACTTATTGCACTATATAAAGAACGAGAAATGTCAGTAGGTTATCAATATGGTGAAGATACGGCTGAGCAACATGATTTCGAAATGGACTTCCCATATGAACTTACACCAGACCAAGCTAAATCTATTGAAGAAATTAAAGAAGATATGGAAAAAGAACGTCCAATGGATCGCTTGCTATGTGGAGATGTGGGTTACGGAAAAACTGAAGTTGCTGTACGCGCGGCCTTTAAAGCTGTCATGGAAGGCAAACAAGTTGCCTTTTTAGTGCCTACAACGATTCTAGCGCAACAACACTACGAAACATTGATTGAACGGATGCAAGATTTTCCAGTAGAAATTCAGTTGATTAGTCGATTCCGTACTGCTAAGGAAGTTAGAGAGACTAAAGAAGGTCTAAAATCTGGATACGTTGATATCGTTGTTGGAACACATAAACTATTGAGTAAAGACATTCAATATAAAGATCTAGGATTACTTATTGTCGATGAAGAACAACGTTTTGGCGTACGTCATAAAGAACGTATTAAAACATTGAAAACCAATGTAGATGTATTGACACTTACAGCCACGCCAATTCCAAGAACATTGCATATGAGTATGCTTGGTGTACGTGACTTATCTGTCATCGAAACACCTCCAGAAAACCGCTTCCCTGTACAAACCTATGTATTAGAGCAAAATAGTAATTTTATTAAAGAGGCTTTAGAACGTGAACTTTCTCGTGATGGACAAGTATTCTACCTTTACAATAAAGTACAGTCTATTTATGAAAAGCGTGAACAGTTACAAATGTTGATGCCAGAAGCAAACATTGCTGTTGCTCATGGACAGATGACAGAGCGAGATTTGGAAGAAACCATGTTGAGTTTTATTAATGGAGAGTACGACATTTTAGTTACAACAACCATTATAGAAACAGGTGTCGATGTGCCTAATGCGAACACATTAATCATAGAAGAAGCGGATCGTTTTGGTTTAAGTCAACTTTATCAATTACGTGGTAGAGTTGGACGTTCAAGTCGTATTGGATATGCTTACTTCTTACATTCTGCTAATAAAGTATTAACAGAAACAGCTGAAGAACGTTTACAAGCGATTAAAGAATTCACTGAATTAGGTTCAGGATTTAAAATTGCCATGCGTGATTTAAATATACGTGGAGCCGGTAATTTATTAGGTAAGCAACAACATGGATTCATTGATTCAGTAGGTTTTGATTTGTATTCTCAAATGTTAGAAGAAGCGGTAAACGAAAAACGTGGTATTACAGAAGAAACCCCTGATGCACCAGATGTTGAAATGGAATTACACTTAGACGCGTATTTACCAGCAGAGTATATTCAAAATGAACAAGCTAAAATAGAAATTTATAAGAAATTGCGTAAAGTTGAAACTGAAGAACAGCTTTTTGATGTGAAAGATGAATTACTTGATCGCTTCAATGATTATCCTGTAGAAGTAGAACGTTTATTAGAAATGGTAGAAATTAAAATACATGCTTTACATGCAGGCGTGACATTGATTAAAGATAAAGGAAAACAAATTGAAGTATTTCTTTCAACTAAAGGTACAGAACAGATAAATGGTGAAGAATTATTTAAACAAACTCAACCTTTAGGACGAACAATGAAGTTGGGTGTTAAAGAAGGTAAAATGCATATTACTCTAACAAAATCTAAACAGTGGTTAGAAAACTTAAAATTCTTAGTAAAATGTCTTGAAGGAAGTATGGAACTTGAGTACGAATTATAAATCGTCATCTGAAGTTTCATCTTCTTCTAAGAATTCACGACAACATTCAGCATTTAATGGCGTAGTGATTTTAACGCTTGCTTTAGTCATTGTTAAAGTATTAAGTGCAATTTATCGAGTTCCATATCAAAATATTTTAGGTGACTCTGGATTATATGCCTATCAACAAATTTATCCTATTGTAGCGCTAGGTATGATACTATCAATGAATGCAGTTCCTAGTGCTGTCACTCAAGTATTTGGAAGTCACAGTGGAACTGAAGTATTTTCAAAAACACTTCTAAGATTTCAAATGATAGGTCTTATTATTTTTAGTGTGATTTTAGTATTCTCCCATCCATTAGCACTGTTAATGGGAGATGCTCACTTAGCACCAATGCTAAAAATGGCAAGTTTTAGCTATTTGTTTATAGGAATCCTGGGTGTGATTAGAGGCTTTTATCAAAGTAGACAACAAATGAATATACCAGCTATTTCACAAGTAATAGAACAATGTATTCGTGTGTGTGTTATTATTATAGCTATTTTAATGTTTATGTTTAAAGAATGGACCATTTATCAAGCTGGAGCACTTGCAATATTAGCCTCAGCCCTTGGATTTTTAGGTTCTAGTCTATATTTATTAGCAACAAGACCTTTCCGATTACAATTAAATCAGCACTCATATCCTCTTCCTTGGAAACAGCTAATACTTGCGACTCTCGTATTTGCATTAAGTCAATTATTAGTTATTTTATGGCAATTTATAGATAGTTTTACAGTCGTTCATATGCTACAAACATATGGTTTAGGATTTAGAGAAGCGATTATGCAAAAAGGGATCTATGATAGAGGTGCTTCATTTATTCAAATAGGTTTAATAGTGACAACTACATTTAGCTTTGTCCTAATTCCATTACTTACAGATGCAATGTCTGATCATAATCATGTTCTTATGAATCGTTATACAAATGCATCTTTAAAAATCACACTACTCATTAGCGTAGCAGCAGGTATAGGTCTTATTAATATACTACCGATGATGAACCATGTATTTTTCAAAACAGATCAATTAAGCTTCACACTTAGTATTTATATGCTTACTGTAATTGGTGTATCGCTTATCATGATGGACATCGCACTTTTACAAGTGATGAATCAAATTCGCCCTATTTTTATTGGTGTGATGTCAGGACTACTATTTAAAATTATCTTTAATGTGATTTTTATTCACTTTATGGGAATTTTAGGTGCAAGTATAAGCACAGTGCTTTCGCTTATGATATTTGTTACTATTTTACATTATGAGGTCGTTAAATATTATCGTTTTAATCGCATGCGCGCGTTTATTGTTAAATTGATGAGTGCGCTCATTATAATGTCAGTAGTCATACAGGGGTTGCGAATGTTATTACCTCCTGTAGGCCGTTTAGGAAGTCTAATTGAGTTGTTAATTATAGTAGGAATAGGGGGTCTCATATTCCTATTCCTTGTTATGTATATGAATATTTTAGGATATAAAGAATTAAAACACTTACCATTCGGCGATAAACTGTATCGCATAAAGAAAGGAAGATAGATATGACGCATACCCTTACCATTGTTGGTATAGGCAATCATAGTATGGATGATTTACCTTTAGGTGTCTATCGCTTTTTGAAACAGCAACAGAGTGTATATGCAAGGACACTCGAACATCCTGTTATTAAAGATTTAAAAAGTGACATTGAATTTAAAAGCTTTGATGACGTGTACGAAAAGTATGATCAATTTGAAGCGGTGTATCAACATATTGTTGAAACTTTAATAGAAGAAACGCGTATACAAGATACTGTTTACGTAGTGCCTGGACATCCTCGTGTAGCTGAAACGACGACTGCTAAATTACTTGATTACAATAAAAATAATGATGATATACATGTAAAGATTTTAGGTGGGAAAAGTTTTATAGATGATATATTTGTCGCAATCGATGAAGATCCTAATGATGGATTTACATTATTAGATGGTACTATTTTGAAAGAAAACACATTAAATATTCGAACACATACTCTCATTACACAAGTATATAGTGCGATGATTGCAGCAGATGTTAAACTCACATTAATGGAACGTTATCCAGACGATTTTAAAGTGAAGATAGTTACAGGCGCTAATAGTCAAGGCGCTAAAGTATTAGAAGTACCGTTATTTGAGTTAGATCATAATGAGGATATGTTTAACAATCTGACAAGTGTATTTGTGCCTAAAATAACGCGTGATGAAGATATGTATACTGATTTTGATTTTGCAGTTTATATTATTGACCATCTAGTGGATGATGAAAAAGGCTGTCCGTGGGATCGTGTGCAAACGCACGAATCACTTAAACGTTATTTATTAGAAGAAACATTTGAATTGTTTGAAGCAATAGATAATGAAGATGATTGGCATATGATTGAAGAACTCGGAGATATCTTATTACAAGTGCTACTTCATGCGAGTATTGGTAAAAAAGAAGGATATATGGATATTAAAGAAGTTATTGAAAGTTTAAATGCTAAAATGATTCGTCGACATCCTCACATATTCGGAGATAAAACAGTTGAAACAATAGAAGATTTAAATGATGTCTGGAAGAATGCAAAAGCAAAAGAAGGTAAAATACCTCGTGTGAAATTTGAGAAAGTATTTGCAGACCATTTTATGACATTGTATGATAAAACCAAAAATAAGGATTTTAATGAAGAAACCCTTAAAAATTATTTACAACAAGGGGAGAATGATAAATGAGATTAGATAAATATTTAAAAGTATCAAGACTTGTAAAACGTCGTACACTTGCTAAAGAAATTAGTGATCAAGGACGTGTAACAATTAACGGTAATGTAGCTAAAGCTGGCACAGATGTAAAAGTGGAAGACGAATTAGTCATTCGTTTTGGACAAAAACGTGTAACGGTTAAAGTAACTGGATTAAGTGAACATGCCTCAAAAGAAAATGCTAAAAATATGTATGAACTGATTAAAGAAGAACGAGTTCAACCATCTGCACAATCTGAAGAAGTGTAGTCTATGATTGAAACGTTTAAAGGAGGTGACAAGTTATGAGTAAAAAGGTAGAACATATTGATAATCAATATACTTCAGAACGAAATCGAAAGAAACAACGTCAACAAAAACGAATGCGTGTCGTTCGTCGAAGAGTAACAGTTTTTGGAGGATTATTATTAGCGATTATTATTATTCTATCTATCATGCTTGTCTTCCAAAAACAAAGTAACAATCAAGCAACAATAGAACGAAAGCATAAAGAAGAACAATTTCAGAAGAAACAAGATGAGGAAATAGCATTAAAAGAAGAGCTTAATAATCTTAACGATAAAGATTATATAGAGAAAGTTGCTCGAGATGACTATTATTTAAGTAACAATGGAGAAATTATTTTTAAATTGCCTAATGATAAATCATCGTCTAATTCTAAATCCTCTAGTAATAATTAAAAAGAGTAGGCAACTTTAAAAATTAAAGTAAAACGCTTAATTTAAAATAATCGTTTTATAGCATTGTGTAAATTTTAAAACAGGAATATAATAAGGTTAAAATTGAAACATTATCGGGAGGATTTATTTAGAATATGTCAATCGAAGTAGGAAACAAGCTAAAAGGTAAAGTGACAGGTATCAAAAAATTTGGTGCGTTTGTAGAATTACCTGAAGGTAAAAGTGGCTTAGTTCATATTAGTGAAGTTGCTGATAATTATGTTGAAAATGTAGAAGATCATTTATCAGTTGGAGATGAAGTGGAGGTAAAAGTTTTATCTATTGCAGATGATGGTAAAATCAGTCTCTCAATTAAAAAAGCGAAAGATCGTCCTCGTCGTCCACATCACAAATCTAATCAAAATAAACCGCCTCAACAAAAAGCAGAAGATTTTGAAAAGAAATTAAGTAATTTCTTAAAAGACAGTGAAGACAAATTGACTTCTATTAAACGTCAAACAGAATCAAGACGTGGTGGTAAAGGATCTAGACGTTAATTATATCTGTGTGAATAAATATAGCTAAGTTAACGGAGCCCTGGTTCCAATCATTTATTCTAGATTAATATGTATTGATAATAACTTAAGGGCATAAGATCATGTAAGATCTATGCCAGGGGTGAGATAAAGAACTGAAATTAAAGTTCTATCTCACTCTTTTTTCGTTATATCAATTATTTAGCCTAAGTCAGGAGGTTCAGTAATGTGAAAGTGAAAACGTCTCTTTGGAAAAAGACGGATCATTTAGCTGTTGCAGTATCTACAGGGATTGATAGTATGTGTTTATTATATAAATTATTAAATGACTTATCACATTCATATCAATCTATAACATGCTTGCATGTAAATCATGGTTTGAGAGATGCATCTGTCGAAGAAGAACGATTTATTAAACAATTCTGCAAGCAACATCAAATCCCCTGTTATGTTAAACAGTTAGATTTATCTAAAATAGTAGAAAAAGGAAAAAGTATTCAATCTGAAGCGAGAGATTTACGTTATCAATGGTTTGATGAGATGATGAGTAAGATAAATGCTGATGTGTTATTAACTGCTCATCATTTAAATGATCAACTTGAAACGATTTTTTATCGCGTTTTTACTGGTCGATCAACACGCAATTCATTAGGGATGAATGAATGTACTGAGCGAAATCATTATTTTATTTGTCGTCCTCTGATAGAGACATATAAAAATGATATAAAACAATATCAAACCATTCACCATGTGCCTTTTTATGAAGATGAATCTAATCACCATAATAAATATGCAAGAAATGACATTCGCAATCGACTTTTACCAGCTATTGATGAAAATAAGGACTTCAATGTGGAACAATTATTAAAGTTGAAACATTGGCATGATATGCAATTACAACTTACACAACAACGAATAAGTTGTTTTATAGAACAACATGTTAACATTTACCTTAATAAAGAACGTATACAATTATCTCGAGCGTCTTTTAATCAACTAGATGAAATTTCAAAAATGATTTTATTAGATCGTTTATTTGAGATGCTTCAGTTAAATAAATCGTTTTCAGAAAAAAATTATAATGAATGGTTCGAACAAATTGAGAGTAAACAATCTCAAATTAAAATTCCCCTCACTGAAAAATGGATAATTCAAATTGCATATGATAAATTTATAATAATGGCTCATTATGAACAATCTCTACTTGAAGAACAAATTGTTACACGTCCTTATACATATCAATTTGGTCATTATTTAATTACAATTCATCCAAATGAGAATGATGAAGCAATAGATTGGCCTCTAACGATTCGAACACGTAGAGATGGAGATAAGTTTAAGTTAAATGGTAGTCATGGACATAAAAAAGTAAGTCGTTTATTTATTGATAAAAAAATTGATAGCATAGAACGTACACAAATACCCATCATTTTAGATGCAAAACAACGAGTGATAGCTATAGGACAACTTTATGTGACGACAAGCTTTAAACATATAATAGATATTAAAAAAATTGGAGATGACTCATAAATGAAAGATGATTTAAAAGATATTTTATTAACTGAAGAAGAAATCCAAGAAATTTGTAAAGATTTAGGTGAACAATTAACGAGAGATTACAAAGATAAACCACTTGTTTGTGTTGGTATCCTTAAAGGTTCAGTTATGTTTATGGCAGATTTAATTAAACGTATTGATACACATTTAGCAATTGATTTTATGGATGTTTCAAGTTATCACGGTGGTACAGAATCAACAGGAGAGGTACAAATTTTAAAAGATTTAAGTGCTTCTATTGAAAACAAAGATGTACTTATTATTGAAGATATTTTAGAAACAGGTACAACTTTAAAATCAATTACTGAATTACTACAATCACGCAAAGTTAACTCATTAGAAATCGTTACATTGTTAGATAAACCGAACCGTCGTAAAGCGGATATTGAAGCCAAATACGTTGGCAAAAAAATACCTGATGAGTTTGTAGTAGGATATGGTTTAGATTATGCTGAGCATTATCGAAATCTTCCTTACATTGGTACATTAAAACCGGAAATTTACAATAAATAAAATTTTATAATGTATTAGCAAATACAATAAATAGAATTTTAAATATAATAACTATACTAACGATATAAATTAGTGTAGACTCATTTTATATTCAAAATTGTCATTTTGTGAAACGACTATACATAGATATGTAAAGCCAAAAACAAAGAATGAGTAAATGATGAATATAAAATAATTAACTAGAATTAGAAAAGCGCTACAAAAGTTGAAATACTAGCCTTTATAAGCTAGATTATGTTACAATTTTTGTTAGCTTTATTATAGAAATAGGAGGAAATGACGCATGCAGAAAGCTTTTCGCAATGTGCTAGTTATCGCAATTATTGGCGTTATTATATTCGGTGTTTTCTCATATATCAATGGTAATGGAAATACACCGAAACAACTTTCCTATTCACAGTTTGTAGAGAAATTGGATAAAGGTGATCTTAAAACTTTAGAAATCCAACCTGAACAAAATGTGTACTTGGTAAGTGGTAAAACTAAAAATGATGAAGATTATTCTTCAACGATTTTATACAATAACGAAAAAGATTTACAACAAATAACAAGTGAAGCTCGTAGCCAAAAAGGATTAGATTTTACAGTTAAAGAAGAAGAAAAACAAAGTGTCTTTGTCAGTATGTTGACAACGCTTATTCCTGTATTAATTATTGCTTTCTTATTTATATTCTTCCTTAGCCAAGCACAAGGTGGCGGCGGTGGAGGTCGTATGATGAACTTTGGTAAATCCAAAGCAAAAATGTACGACAACCAAAAACGTCGTGTTCGCTTCTCAGATGTTGCTGGGGCAGACGAAGAAAAACAAGAGTTAATTGAAATTGTAGATTTCTTAAAAGATAATAAGAAATTTAAGAAAATGGGTTCAAGAATCCCTAAAGGTGTCTTACTTGTAGGCCCACCAGGTACAGGTAAAACATTATTAGCACGTGCCGTTGCAGGTGAAGCTGGAGCTCCATTCTTCTCAATCAGTGGTTCTGACTTCGTTGAAATGTTTGTAGGTGTTGGTGCAAGTCGAGTACGTGATTTATTTGAAAATGCTAAGAAAAATGCACCATGTATTATTTTCATAGACGAAATTGATGCTGTTGGTCGTCAACGTGGTGCAGGTGTTGGTGGCGGTCACGATGAACGTGAACAAACGCTTAACCAATTATTAGTTGAAATGGATGGTTTCGGTGAGAATGAAGGTATCATTATGATTGCAGCAACAAACCGTCCTGACATTTTAGACCCTGCATTATTACGTCCTGGTCGTTTCGATAGACAAATTCAAGTAGGTCGTCCAGATGTTAAAGGTCGTGAAGCGATTCTTCATGTTCATGCTAAAAACAAACCACTTGATGAAACTGTCGATTTAAAAGCTATTTCTCAAAGAACGCCTGGTTTCTCTGGTGCTGATTTAGAAAACCTATTGAACGAAGCATCATTGATTGCCGCACGTGAAGGTAAAAATAAAATTGATATGCGTGATATTGAAGAAGCAACAGACCGAGTGATTGCGGGTCCAGCGAAAAAATCTCGTGTTATTTCTGATAAAGAACGTAATATTGTAGCACATCATGAAGCAGGGCATACAGTCATTGGTATGGTACTTGATGAAGCAGAAGTTGTACACAAAGTAACGATTGTGCCTCGTGGACAAGCAGGTGGTTACGCAATGATGTTACCTAAACAAGACCGTTTCTTAATGACAGAACCAGAATTGTTAGATAAAATTTGTGGTCTTTTAGGTGGTCGTGTATCTGAAGATATTAACTTCCATGAAGTATCAACTGGTGCTTCAAACGACTTTGAAAGAGCAACACAAATTGCACGTTCAATGGTCACTGAATATGGTATGAGTAAGAAATTAGGGCCTTTACAATTCTCTACAAGCGGTGGCGGCCAAGTCTTCTTAGGTAAAGATATGCAAGGTGAACCTAACTATTCAGGCCAAATTGCTTATGAAATTGATAAAGAAGTTCAACGTATTATTAAAGAACAATATGAACGTTGTAAACAAATTTTATTAGAACATGAATCTCAATTGAAACTGATTGCTAAAACATTATTAACTGAAGAAACACTAGTAGCAGAACAAATACGTTCATTATTCTATGATGGTGTTTTACCAACAGTGGATTATGATGCAGCTAAAGTGGTAAAAGATGAAGATAAAGATGATTCTGAGTTCTCAAACGGTAAATATGGTAAATCTTATGATGACATTCGTGAAGAACAACTTGAAGAAGGTCGTAAAGATGAAGCAGAAGACCGCAGAGAAGATGACAGAATCGATCATGATAAAAACAATCATCGTTCAGACCGTAATCAATCTCAAAATCATTCACAACGAAATGATAGAGATGAAACAGGTTATGAACAATCTCCAAATATAGAGCATCCAACAGATTCAAATCATAGAGAATCATAGCTAGTCATAAAAACTCTTTCGACTCGGGTTAAATAACCTTAATCGAAAGAGTTTTTAATATGATATAGGAGCATTATATACCCTAGAGCAAGTTACTTCATATTCTTAAATAAGCAGTGTAAAATAGATATTCTTAATAAAGGATTTAATATTAGATTTTAAAATAAATGAAACAAACGAAATAAAATAACATAAAGGAGAGATTAGAGTAATGACACATGATTATATTGTTAAATCATTGGCTTTTGATGGAGAAGTACGTGCGTATGCTGCATTAACAACTGAATCAGTTCAAGAAGGCCAAACACGTCACTATACATGGCCTACAGCTTCAGCAGCGATGGGGAGAACAATGACAGCAACGTTATTAATGGGGGCAATGTTAAAAGGAGATCAAAAGCTTACTGTCACAGTAGATGGTAAGGGCCCAATTGGTCGAATTATTGCTGATGCAGATGCACAAGGAAATGTCCGTGCATATGTTGACCATCCTCAAACCCATTTTCCACTTAATGATCAAGGTAAATTGGATGTAAGACGAGCAGTAGGTACTGAGGGTGCAATTCAAGTCGTTAAGGATGTAGGAATGAAAGATTATTTCTCAGGCGCAAGTCCAATCGTTTCTGGTGAGCTTGGAGAAGATTTCACTTATTATTTTGCGACAAGTGAACAAACACCGTCATCAGTGGGATTAGGGGTACTTGTTAACCCTGATAATTCTATTAAAGCAGCGGGTGGATTTATTATACAAGTCATGCCAGGCGCTAAAGAAGAAACTATTACTAAATTAGAAAATGCAATTAACCAAATGCAGCCAGTTTCTAAATTGATTGAACAAGGCTTAACACCAGAAGGTATCTTAAATGAAATTTTAGGTGAAGAGAATGTACAAATTTTGGAAACAATGGATGCACAATTTGAATGTAATTGTAGTCATGAAAAATTCCTAAATGCAATTAAAGGTTTAGGTGAAGCAGAAATTGAAGATATGATTAAAGAAGATCATGGTGCTGAGGCCGTGTGTCATTTCTGTGGAAATAAATATCATTATTCTGAAGGCGAACTTCAAGAACTACTTGATACAATAAAAAAATAGTAGAATGTTGATGAGCAATAAACGTATGTTTATTGCTCTTTTTTTATGGGAAGAACTAAATGTAACTAATGAAAGTAAAATATTACATCATATTTAAAGAAATATCTTTGTCTTTTTAGAAAATTCTGATAGAATATAGTTATATCCGATAGAAAAACTAAGTTTTAAATTAGAAAGTTAAAGGAGCGTTTTTTCGATGGCACAAAAACCTGTAGAAAATATTACACAAATTATTGGCAACACACCGGTAGTAAAATTAAGAAACGTAGTAGATGAAGATGCGGCAGATGTATATGTAAAATTAGAGTATCAAAATCCAGGTGGCTCTGTAAAAGACCGTATTGCTTTAGCAATGATTGAAAAAGCTGAAAAAGAAGGGAAAATTAAACCTGGTGATACAATTGTAGAACCAACAAGTGGTAATACTGGTATTGGTTTAGCATTTGTTTGTGCAGCTAAAGGTTATAAAGCAGTATTTACTATGCCTGAAACAATGAGTTCTGAACGTCGCAACTTATTAAAAGCATATGGTGCGGAATTAGTGTTAACACCTGGATCTGAAGCAATGAAAGGTGCTATTAAGAAAGCTAAAGAATTGAAAGAAGAACATGGTTATTTCGAACCTCAACAATTTGAAAATCCAGCTAACCCTGAAGTACATGCATTAACAACTGGTCCTGAATTAGTTGAACAATTTGAAGGCAAACAAATTGATGCTTTCTTAGCAGGTGTTGGTACTGGCGGTACACTATCTGGTGTAGGTAAAGTCTTAAAAGAGAAATATCCTAACGTTGAAATTGTAGCAATTGAACCAGAAGGATCTCCTGTATTAAGTGGTGGAGAACCTGGACCACATAAATTACAAGGTTTAGGTGCTGGCTTTGTACCTGATACTTTAAATACTAATATTTATGATAGTATCATTAAAGTTGGTAATGAAACTGCAATGGAAACATCACGTCGTGTGGCTAAAGAAGAAGGTATCTTAGCAGGTATTTCTTCAGGCGCAGCAATTTATGCAGCAATCGAAAAAGCAAAAGAGTTAGGTAAAGGTAAAACAGTTGTAACAGTATTACCAAGTAATGGTGAACGTTACTTATCTACACCATTATATTCATTCGATGACTAATGATGATATAAGTTGATATTTGAATATCATGTTTTAAATAAGAAATGGCTGGTTTCGTAAAAGGCGGAGCCAGCTATTTTTTAGTATAAAGGTTCTTTTAGTTAACAATACTGAAATATAGACTAAATGAGTGTATCATGTGAGTATACATATTTATTTTTAAAACAAAGGATGATTGATAGTGGGTAAAACAAAAATTATGGGAATCTTAAATGTAACGCCTGATTCATTTTCAGATGGTGGTCAGTATAATTCAATTGATAACGCAGTTACACGTGCTAAAGAAATGATTGATGAAGGCGTAGATATTATTGATGTAGGAGGCGTATCAACAAGACCTGGGCACACAGAAGTGTCTTTAGAAGAAGAAATGCAACGTGTAGTGCCAGTTGTAGAAGAATTAGTAAAACTAAATGTACAAATTTCCATAGATACATATCGCAGTGAAGTTGCTGAAGCTTGTCTAAGATTAGGGGCCACAATGATTAATGACCAATGGGCTGGGTTATATGATCCTCATATTTTAGATGTAGTTGCTAAATATGAAGCGGAAATTGTGTTAATGCATAATGGAGATGGCCAACGTGACCAACCAGTTGTAGAAGAAATGCTATTAACACTTATAAAGCAAGCAAATAAAGCAGAAATGGCAGGGATTCCAAAACATAAAATATGGTTAGATCCTGGAATTGGATTTCCCAAAAGTAGAAAAGAAAAAAATGAAGTAATGGCTCGATTAGATGAATTAGTTGCTACAGAGTATCCAGTTTTATTAGCGACAAGTCGTAAAAGTTTTATTAGAGATATGATTTCTACTGATACGACACCTAAAGAAAGAGATGAGGCCACTGCTGCTACTACTGCCTATGGTATAATGAAAGGCATAAAAGCAGTTCGCGTACATAATGTTGAATTAAATGTACGTTTAGCTCAAGGTATAGATTTTTTGAAGGAGAATGAAAATGAACGACATGATCTTTCTTAAAGGGATGAAGTTTTATGGATATCATGGTGCACTCGCAGCTGAGAATGAAATAGGTCAAATTTTTTTAGTAGACGTAACTTTAAAAGTAGACTTATCAAAAGCGGGGCAGACAGATAATGTTAAAGATACTGTGCATTATGGTGAAGTATTTGAGGATGTAAAAGATATTGTTGAAGGTCCACCTTGCAATTTAATCGAGCATCTAGCTGAACGTATTGCAAAACGTATAAATTCACACTATAATCGTGTAATGGAAACGAAAGTCAGAATCACTAAAGAAAATCCACCTATACCTGGTCATTACGATGGTGTGGGTATTGAAATAGTGAGGGAGAATCGTTAATGGTACAAGCATATTTAGGTTTAGGAAGTAATATTGGTGATAGAAAACAACAACTTCTTAAGGCAATTGATTTAATTGGAAACATTAAGGGTATAAAGGTAACAAAACAATCATCGATATATGAAACTGCACCGATTGGCTATACTGATCAGCCTAATTTCTTGAATTTGTGTTTAGAGATTGAAACCGAGTTGTCACCTCAGCAATTGCTTAAGCATTGTTTAGACATTGAACAACAACTGCATCGAGTAAGAGAAATACGTTGGGGTCCTAGAACATTAGATATAGATATCTTATTATATAGTGATAATATTATTGAAACAGACAATTTAAGTATACCTCACCCACGAATGCAAGAACGTGCTTTTGTACTTATACCGTTGAACGATATTGCATCGGACAAAAAGGATCCACGATTAAATCAGAAAATTCATGATTTAGTTTTTCCAGATGATACGGTTAAGAAATATAAAGATTAAGTGCTAAGATAAGTGCTTAAATTCTTAAGATATAAATATATTTTAAGAATTTAACTATGTGACTATGTATAAAATAGTGAATGGAAAATATTTTACAATATTTTTAATAAGTACATAACATCCATTAATAGTAAAACAGGAAGATTAAAGGAGAGAGAGTAATGTCAGAAGAAATGAATGACCAAATGCAGGTTCGTCGACAAAAATTACAAGAACTTATTGATTTAGGAATTGACCCATTTGGTAAACGCTTTGAACGCACAGCTACTGCAAGTGAATTAAAAGAAAAATGGGATCATTTTTCTAAAGAAGAATTACATGAAAAAGAAGACGAAAGTCATGTTTCTATTGCAGGGCGTTTAATGACAAAACGTGGTAAAGGTAAAGCAGGATTTGCACATGTACAAGATTTAACTGGTCAAATTCAAATTTATGTACGTAAAGATCAAATTGGCGAAGAACCTTTTGATAACCTTTGGAAAACAACGGATTTAGGTGACATTGTAGGTATTGAAGGTGTCATGTTTAAAACAAATACTGGCGAATTATCAGTAAAAGCAAAATCATTTACATTATTATCTAAAGCTTTAAGACCATTACCTGATAAATTTCATGGTTTACAAGATATTGAGCAAAGATATCGCCAACGTTATCTAGATTTAATTACTAACCAAGATAGTACTCGTACATTTATTAACCGTAGTAAAATCATCCAAGAAATGAGAAATTATTTAAATCAAAGAGGTTATTTAGAAGTAGAAACGCCAATGATGCATCAAATCGCTGGTGGTGCTGCAGCTCGACCATTTGTTACCCATCATAATGCACTAGATGCAACGTTATATATGCGTATTGCGATAGAATTACATTTAAAACGATTAATTGTAGGCGGATTAGAAAAAGTTTATGAAATTGGTCGTGTATTCCGTAATGAAGGTGTATCAACACGCCATAATCCTGAGTTTACTATGATAGAGTTATATGAAGCATATGCCGATTATCATGATATTATGGATTTAACAGAATCTATGGTTAGACATATTGCACAAACTGTATTAGGTTCAGCAAAAGTGCAATATAATGGCGAAGAAATTGACTTAGAATCAGATTGGAAACGACTTCATATTGTAGACGCTGTTAAAGAGGCTACAGGTGTAAACTTTTATAATGTGAAAACGGATGAAGAAGCTAAAGCATTAGCTAAAGAGCATGGTATCGAAATTACAGAAAACATGAAATATGGACATATTTTAAATGAATTCTTTGAACAAAAAGTTGAAGAAACATTAATTCAACCTACATTTATTTATGGACATCCAATTGAAATTTCTCCACTTGCTAAGAAAAATCCAGAAGATCCAAGATTTACTGATCGTTTCGAGTTGTTTATTGTAGGTAGAGAACATGCAAATGCTTTCACAGAATTAAATGATCCAATCGATCAACGTGAACGTTTTGAAGCACAACTTGTTGAAAAAGAACAAGGTAACGATGAAGCTCATGAAATGGATGAAGATTACATTGAAGCGCTTGAATACGGTATGCCACCAACAGGCGGACTAGGAATTGGAATTGATCGTTTAGTTATGTTGTTAACAGATTCACCATCTATTAGAGATGTATTATTATTCCCTTACATGAGACAAAAATAAGATCAATATAAATTAAAAGCGTTGCTTGCTAAGGTAAGCAACGCTTTTTTATGAAAAACAAAATGAAAAAAATTAATTAAAAAAGGACTAGATATTATATATATGATGTGGTAGTATACTATGAGTGTTCAAAAATTAAATCCTTTTTTAAAAATTAATTTAAAAAATCTTTAAAAACTTATTGACATTAAACTTTGTTTATTATAAGATATAAAAGTCGTCAAAAACGAAAGTTAATTTTGTAAAACGCTTGTAAAAAGAATTTTAATAAAGTGTAAAATTAACTATTGAAAAATTAATTAATTAGTAATATACTTGTTTAAGTAAGTTGTTGTCTGGTGACAATGGCAAGGAGGTCACA